>NZ_JBAHZB010000001.1:223492-314149 GCF_036697315.1 Alteromonas sp. 14N.309.X.WAT.G.H12 | reverse complement strand
TTCTATAGAAAGGGCTTGAACTGGCGTAAGAACAAAAAAACTTTTGCCTGTGTTCATAAATGCTTCCATGATGATAGGAAGAGAGTCGACAGCGTTAACGAAAAAGTTGTGTTCCACGCATGGGACAGGTTTCGCATCAGGATCAAAGTGCATGACGACAGGCAAGGGTGGGGGGGTCTCCGACAACGTTCCCAGCCTTGAAAGTAGCTTTGCCCACATTTTGGGATCTTGATGATCATGACAGTTATAGCCGTAAATAAACCCAGGATGTAATGGAGTGTTACCTACAGTGACAACAACCCCCGTTTCTTCTTCCGACTCGACAAACCGGTGTCCACGGGTTAAGCGCTCTACCTCGGCAATGTACTCTGTAAAGTCGAATTTAGATGCCATCTACACTGTTCCCTTGATTTTCTTCTTCATCGTCAACAGTTGGCAGTAACAAGTACGAAATTAACCCGCCGTTGTACGCAGATAGATAGATAAGCAATAAGAGTACGTGGCCTGTAATCACTATAAAAGTTGATAGCATAGATGATTTCAATGCGTCAGGGAGATAGATTTCTGGCGAAACCAGCAATACAAACAAGATCGATAACACAACGTAATAGGGTTTCGTCACGAGCTGTTTCCAAACATTGAAAAACACTATGTAAGAGGGTAAGTAACCGTATTTCTTTCGTTCTTGACGTTTCATACGCTTGGAAATGGCTTTAATTGCATTGTTTTTTGCGAATTGACGCAAGGCTAATGCACTGGCAGCGTAAGGGAAACCCATTACTAAAGGAATGAATAACATCATTGTTCCGGCAATATGTTTGGCATCTTCGGGATCGGTTGGCGTACCGTCAAGTAATGAAGTGCCTCCCAGCGAGGTATATAACAAACCGAGCATAACCAAAGCGGTTATCAAGTAGACAACAAGAAACATTGAACTATAAGCAACGATGCCAAACAGCCCGAAGACTGAAACCTTACCTACCGCTGTTCGTTTCATTTTGGCGGTTATCATACTAAAGATACATATTGCGGCCAGTGTTTCAGCCCAAAGAAGTAACGAGCCCGAAGCCACAGCTTGTGCTATGTCTGTTGGAGCCGCAGACATGGCGGCTTTATACTCTAATGAGTACGCCTGAAGCTGCGTTACGCTGGCTATCACCACATAAAACATCAACATATATTTATGCGTTAAGATGATACGCCACGTTCTGTGTAATTCCTGCATAAAATACACTTTTAATTTCATTGAAAATCCTTTTCCTTTTCTTGAGAAATGTTGCGTTTAAAAGAATCCCATTCCTGACAAACTAGACCGGCGTTCATATTGGCTATACATTCTGATAAATACTCTGCACCTGGAACCCATTTTTTAAAGCCATCGAAAAAAACAATTTTTTCACCTGACACGACACTTTCAAAAGGATCGAGTGCGGCCTTTACATCGTCCATTGTCATTGTATGAGTTACGCCAAAGCATACAATATGTCCAAATTCAGTCGGAATGTAGAAAAAGTCACCGGAAGCCATTCGTTCGCGGTAGTCGTTTTGTACCAGTTGTTCCCTGACTTTATATTCTCGAAATAACCGGTTGAATTGGCTGTGCACGCTAGACTCCATCAACCTTACTATCGGTGTCATCGAGAACGCATCACTGTCATGATTCAGAAAATCATTCGTGTTTGACTCTGCTGAGAACGGATATATAACAATCAAATTAAACCCCTTAGCTAGATAACCATATTACTATAACCAAGATAATACATCAAGTAATATGGTTTTTATTTTTTATAGTCATCAGGATTTTGGCTGTTTTCCTCACCATCATCTTGCTGGTCTTGAGGGGTCTCCGGACCTGTATCTGTATCATCGCTTGGCGTTTCTTCGTCCTGGTCGTCTTGAGGCAAACTGGTCGCTTCACTGTTATCAGTCGCTGGCGCTGCCGCGCTATCCGGCCCCATATTGTCTCCTCCCATGGAGGTATCCCCATTTTCCGCATTGATCTTCTCATGCAACGCCTGCATGTTCGCCAATGTCGCTTCCGCTTGCTGTGCTTCACGCTGTAGCGCATCCGTAGTTTTGAAATTACCACTAATGGAGGCGTCACTTAATGCTCCTGCGAGCTTCCCAGGCATACTAGAAATAGTCTGTGTAAGTTGGTAGCCGACTTGCCCGGCTACATATTGTTCAAAGCCTAACGACTCAATGTACTTTTCATCATTTGCGCGTTTCATGTTAATTTTTTCTCTTAACATGTCAGGCATCGTTTTTAAAATACCCAGAGTAAACTTAAACAAGACAAACAAAGCAACATAGTAAACGACATAAAGAAAGATCTTCATGAACATAACCGCCAACCCTGATGACGATGCCGTTGACGCTTCTAATCCCATACTTAAAATCCAAAACGTCGTATTGACTGCATACAACAACACGACCATCAAGGACCAAGAGACCACTGCTGAAAGCCCAAAAAATACCGGTGTGACGTAGGCACTACCAAAATCTTGATAAAGTTTCATGAAGCCCTGTTTATATTCGCTTTCTATATTCAGAAGCTTTACGAATACATAAAAGGGGATGACGATACAAAAGGCTGCGATTAGAACCAGAAACATCAAGAGCATCATAAAGCCGTAGATATAAGCCAGCATCGGTAATAGGTAGGCAAAAATAATTCCTGCAATGGCCAATATCATGATGACAGGCATAAAAAGGTCTAACACCAAGTACGCCATTTCCATTATTTTAATGATCAGGTTCAACAGAAGCTTAACGAGTCCAGAAACCACACTTGCCACTGTATCGACCAATTGACCAGCATAGCGTTTAGACTTAGCCCACCAAGAATCTCCTTTTGACTTAGAAAAACCGGTCAGTTTTCCTTTCGATTTATTGATAACCTGGTCGAGGTCGGCATTAACAACCACTTTTAATATTCCATGCGTGACCATTAATGTCAGCATATTATCAACCAATTCACTTCCGAAATCAGAAAGCGCGATGAGCGGATGCTTCGCACCTGTTAGGCATTTATTCGTCCCTGACTCGAAACATTCTTGCAAACCACTACTAAAAGAGCTGTCAATCTCCATACCACTCGCTGACTTAATGTGATCCATCGGGCCAAACAGTATTTGTTCGAGATACCCCATGAAAACCTCCATCATTTCCTTCGACTTCATGTCGTCAGATCGGATCCCAGTTGGTCCCCCGTAGCTCCCCGTACTGTTAAAACCAACGGTAAGTAGGTTGTCGAGTTCGAAAGGGGCGTAAAGCTCATCAATCTTGTCCTGGTCCAAATTCTCGCCAAACGCAGAAGATTCAACAAAATTCAACCCCTTACCACCCGATTCAACACTGATCAGCCCCTCAATCGTCTTTCCTAGATGGGCCGCACTCCCTTTCGTTCTCCCATTGTAGAGAAGGGCACCTCCAAATACCCCCCAGCCTAGCTCCCGAAGATTAAGATCATTTGTCGCTTCTTCCTCTGCGGTAGACAGACTTGAACTAAGAGAGTCAGAGAGCGCTTTTTGGACGGAGGCGATATAAGACGCCAAAACAAATGTTTTATACTGAATGTCGCTATAAAGTTCAGAAGCAACATCCTCAGCCATATAATTTTGCGTTTCTATTAAGCCATCACTGTCTGATGAAAACTGGTAGCCGTCACCATCACCAATCTCGACGAGATCAGTAAACGCTTTATCGTCATCAACCATGTAGGTCACGTACCGGTCAAAATCCGTCTCTCCCTCTTCATCTTCAGTAAGAAACTTAATGCAACGATAAGACACAGAACGTGAACCGATGGCCGCAGCCAAATCGTCAGCGCTATCAGCATTCATATTATAATCAGCAATAACCTTTCTTGTTTCACGCTCATCTGCCCAATGTACCGCGCAATAGTATGATCTAATATCTTCCGCTATAGAACGGGCTTCGGAGAGCAGCGTGTCGAGCCCAAAAATGTCTTGGATACTTTCACCCTCATAATTAACGGGTAAATACGCCTTCGTTTTCCACAACCCATTACCGGCCATTTCGTAGAGATGCCCTGTACCGTCCGTCCATGAACCCGTAAAACTCCCACCAAGCAACGCCGTTCCTGCCGCCATGTATTTTGCTTGTCGCTCATCATTAGTCCCCTTACTCAAGGAAGGGATTTCGGCTAGTTGAGCCTCGATAATTGCGGCGTTCTCCATTGCTAATTCATCGATGTCGGCATACTTGTCTTTAGCCAAAATAGCGTCGTCTGATAATATTTTCTTTAAAGAATCTTTAATAATTAATTTGTAGCGACTGTAAACATCGGCTACATCAATAGCATCTTGAACCGTTTCGAGGACATCCTCCATATCATCGCCACTTTCAGATTCTTCCCCTTCAATGAGGGTTGCGTATTTATCCTGACCGTAATCATATTGGATCCTGCCACAGGTATGCGCATACCCGTACGCGTCAGGCTTATAGGAGAGACTTCCGGCACAGTAACTGGACATGAAATTCGTTTTATCTAGGGTAAAACGGCTTATACTGTCTGGAAACAACCCTTTTTCAGCCTTACCAACATAAGACAAGCAATTATCATAACGACCAACGATGTTTTCATTGTCAAAATCAAAATATTCTGTAAATGAAAAATTGCTAAAAAACTCAGAGTCCGGCTTAGCGTTCATTGAGAGCAAGGCGTTCCTTGTTTCATTCTCACACATTTGAGTTTCAACCAACTTATTCGTAGTTGACTGACCTTTTGGGAGCAAAAACTCCTCCTGGAGATTTATTTCTGTGGAAGCGGTATTTGTTGCGGCCAAGTAGGTTGAAAAGATGCCATTTCCGCTTTGAATTGCGGGGAGCCCCGCGGTTATTGCTAAAACCTGCCCTAGCATCAACGGCGGGAGACTTCCATCTTTCCCACCTGACAACCCAGCAGGCGCAACAAGCATTAACAACACGGATAGGTAGGCGATGAACTTAACACCGTCTCCTTGTGATTCAGCAAAATTTACCGAACCCGTTTTTTTAAAATGGTGAAGAACCTTCCAGGCTTTGGTTGCTATTAACGGACTAAGAAGCGTCCAGCCAACGACCGCTACGCCTGACAAAATGAGGTAAATTGGGAAAGAGACACCTAACGATTCATCAGCAAACGAAGTAAAATCACTGTCTAACGTGCTTGAATCTACGAAAAGAAGGAAGAGATCTCTGTAAGCGTCATCACCTAAAATTTCACCAAATAGAATGTAAAGTGATTGGAATGAAATGTCATTGGGGCATATCTCAAAACTTCCTGACTCAACCTCCACTCCATCGGCGGTCATTGTCATACCACAAGGCAACGATTCATCCTTCGCCGTATCCGTCGACTCCGCCTGTGCGTTGATGCTTAAAATACCAATAAAAATTACTAATACAAACTTAAAAAAAGGTGTAATTAAAGTTTTCATGCATCCTTGCCTGTGTGAAACTTATTTCAACTATTCTATCATAAAAATATTCTGATTCCGTCAGTGAGGTAGTAATACACCTGTATCATATGCGTTGATGACGTCATCCCGTCGGGATTGATTTTACTTCTGAAAAGTGAGAGCGATAATTACGCAAAGGATGAGCTTAAAAACAATTCTAGGTAAATGTCGCTTTTCGTTTTTAATTGCACTTAACGACAATACATTGCTTTTTAATAGAAGAAATTCATTAGGTTACATTGAAAGATTCCGCAACGGTAAGTCTCGCTCTCCCAGCTCTTTTTGATTTATAAAGGTAATGGTCTGCAAGCTTGGTCACTTCCCCAGCATTGCTTTCATAGATCACCGAGGGGACAACAAACGCCGCCCCGGCGCTCAAGGTTAGCTTGCCAGAAGGGGCTTGGGCATGCTCCACAGGCAATGTCAGGTTGCTTTTTGACCACTCAGATATCTCTTGGGAACCAAGTATATTTTCCCATGCTTTTTTTGTTATCGCCCCACACAGAACAAACTCTTCACCGCCATACCGAAAACATGAAAGCCCTAAGCGACCTGCTAATTTCTCAAGGTAGCTCGCCACTTGCACAAGACACAAATCTCCCTCTTCGTGACCGTAGTAATCGTTGTAAAGCTTGAAGTGATCTATATCTACAAAAAAAACTACGAAACCGTCAAAGTACTTTGCTGGTTTCCGGCTCAAAGCTCTCACTTCATCATAATACTCATAGAAACACTTCCTATTAGGTATTTTCGTCAAGGGATCTTGGTATATTTCTTCATAAATGGTGGCTTCTAGGCGCTCCATTTGTTTACGACGTATCACAGAAAGAAAGATCGGACTAAGAAGAACAACCATATTTGAAGCGATACTGAAAAAAGCTCTTTGTTCGAGAAGAGACAGAATGATGGACCATGACCAGATTGAAACGCTTAATATAATCACCCATTGAACAAAGCCGAAAAACCCATAATATTCCCGATTTTTCCTCCATGAAATAGGTGAGATAAGCACAAACAGCGAGGTTGGTATAAATGATTGAAGGAAAAGAAACAATTCACCCGATTGTTCTGTTCTGTTGAGTATCGGGGACAGTAGCAGAAAGGTAACCAACACATTCAACGCAGTCATGATGAGTTCAATATGGTTTTCATTCAGCCATTTTTGAGCTACCCCTGTATACTGAATAACAAGTTTAAAACAGAGTGAGGCTCCGAGTGTAGAGACCGCTAATGTATGGTAGAACGAAGTAGGGAAGTCGTTTTTTACTAAAGTATGAGTAAACAACGCGATGACAACCAGCCCTAAAGAATAGACAGTATTAAGCACATGCATTGATGCAGCTTGTTGTATAAACTCGTTTATCTTAACTGATTTCTTTTTTACCATTTCAACATCCATGTCGCGCACCGCGAAGCCAATTATCAGTCCGTTCCTACGATATCGTCTCTCAGTTCATCAAGCTCGTCTTCCCAGCGACTTTTGATGTTCTTCGTAAATTGGGAACTGTCGATCTTACCATTACGATAGAGGAGGCCGGCATCCTCAAACTCAGGTGGGATCACCGCATCCGTCACGTACGACTCCATTGCATCAGCACCATAACGCTCTTTGACTGTTTTTTCAGCCTGCTCACGAAAGGTGTCGATACCGGCGATGATAGCCTCGGTTCCAGTATCCTTAATCACTTCGACCCGAGAACAGATGGACTCAAGCAATTGATCTGAAAGGAGAGACAGAATCTCATCCATACCCGGCAATTGCATAGACATTAAACTATCAGTTGCCATTTCCAACTGATCTCCAATTGCGGACAAATCACCATAGAGCACGGATAAGCAAACAAGAGGATCTGATTCCGACTTCACTAGCTCGGTGCTTTTGTATGCGTCAGTCCATGCGTCATAATCATTCATAACCTTTCTGCTTGGATCTGGTAAATCCATGTAGGCCACAACCTCAGAGTATGAGCATTCTAAAACATTCTCACGATCCCCTAAGACAGAGGAGTCATCCGCGAACAATCCAGGGGAAAACATAATCGACACGGTAAGAAAAATCCCTTTTCTTAAAGAAAACATAACTGACTCCATTACATACATTGCTATATAATGTCACAACAAAAAAAATATTCGCATTTACGATACTTTTTTATCGCTTCGGCTTGGGGGTGGCTACAAGAGGCTCTCTAACTGGCTCTTTTTTCTCACCAATATCAACCCGAAACCTATCTACTATCACAGAGAGGCCTGACCGACTGTATGATTTTAATTCAGGATGCTGTGATGATATTTCTAATGCTTCATCAAGCTGAACGTCTTGTTTTATGTTGAGTAAATGCAATGCGCCACTGAGTTTTTTCGCTACAGAGCCAGAACCAGGGATCCGTAAGTGGCTATTCTCGGGGGTTTCGCCTCTTTTATTAAACAGTTCCGAAACGGAAATTTTTTCTGCGTCGTTAAACGCTCCCTTCCCCTGACGGACTTCAAGTTCAAATCCTGATGGGTCTGTGGCTTTCAACCGAACAACCTGATCTTCTTCGCCAGCCAGTCTTGCATGCCGACTTGGAGAAATAATCGCTGTCACCGCCAAAGACGCCACATTGTCAATCCGCGTCCGGGCTTGTTCATAACTGGAGATCTGTTTGCTTGCTATGTCGTCCTGAACATTCATAACTATATCCTTATTCAACCTTTTGATTATAGTATCTTCTTTTTCAAAATATTTTCCATGCGTAGGGTGTTTTGTTGTAAAAAAAAAGCCCATGCTCGAAAGCAATGGACCTGATGATAGGAATAGATTCAGTTTAGAAGCTTGCTAACCTTAAAGGCCATCGTCTTTGTTAGGTTTGACTTATAGAGCGGGTAGTAACGACGACGCTCCTCAGTTATCGACTTCATTTCACCCACTAGCTGAGCATTGTTCTCTGGCAGGGAGACATCAACACCGAGCTGCGCTAGGCGTTCGACTGCCTGACGCTTCACCACCCCAAGCACTAAAGTAATCGTTTTGATGTACTCTTGGTCATCTTGACTCAACTGTTTAAAATCACCAGTTTTAGTTTGCAGCTTCCACGCCCTATCAACGAAGTTAACAGCCGCAAGCCAACGCAAGGCAACCTCTTTCCCGGATGTTTGTGCGGCCCGCTTATCCAAAACCTGATAACTATTTTCTTGAATAATCGGGGGAACCGCGTGGTATCCAGACCCTTTCTTACGATAGAGAGCCCATACAGCTTTCCCTAAACTTGATTGTGGTTCACCAGAATTTACGTCGCACTGTTCGCAAGAAAACGAAAAAGCCGTTTTGCCCGCCTTGCTGACCGTGACATTCTTTAACATATTACCACTGCACCCCCCGCAACATATTGGGAGAGGAGGGTTCAAGATAGCGTCTCGAACACAGTCTTTCGATAAAAAAAGCGAAAAATCCCTGAATATAGTCGGATAGACCTGGAATGCACTTTTCAAATAAACGTTAATATCCACATTAATCTCCTGCTTTTTGACAGGAACCGACAAATCCCCTAGCAACCAACACTTTACACTTGAAGTTGCAGGTTCTTTTCATTGATGGTAGAAGCCCCCACTTCTAATATCCATAATGAAACCATACACAATTATAGCAACACTCTGTTAATATTACAAAGCTTTAGTATCTATTCTTCCGCTATCGACATAATCAAGAACCTTTTCCTCAATTAGCGAGTCTGCCTGCTCATCAAGTAAACTTGAATAGGTCGATATTCTATTAAACCCTGTTCTGTATCGTGCCCTTGTTAAAACCAATTCTTCTTCAAATCGTGTTATCGCGACATAAGCGATTCGGAAATCCTCTTCATTGCCGCTGCTAAACTCACTGGCTTCTTTAGGGAATACTCCGTCCTGCATTCCCACAATAACACCACATTTAAACTCCAACCCTTTTGCTTTATGTACCGTCATTAAGTTGACTTCATCCTTTTTCTCACCATCAAGCAACACGTCGTTTAACATACGTTGTTCCTGAAAGTCGAGAACGGTCGGTGTTACGTCTCGTAAAACGGCATCATGCACATAGTTCTCTATCACTGCTAAGAGATGAGTCAGGGTTATTGCTCGTTTTTCTCTTGTTTCTTCCTTGTAGAATTGGGTTAAATCCCAGTGGTAAAACCAATACTGGGCTGCTCCTACTAAATCCCCTGCATTAAGTAATTCCTTAGCACCTTCATAGAACATAACCAATTCGGAAACACGCTTTTTCTTCATTAGTGCTGCAGATGATTTTATGTGTGCGACCCAATCTACACCAGACTCGCGGCGATCTTCATCTTCCTTATCGATTGTCGCGGGTCCAATTCCATGCTTAATTTGAGCGAAGATATCTCTTAAAAAAAACGATTCATCGGGACGTTCGGTAAAACGTAAAAGCGCCATCAACAATTGTGATTCTTTTGTATCAAAGAGGGCGGTTCCATTATGAAGTTTGTAGGGGATCCCTTCCGCGATCATTGCTGATTCTAACTCGCGGGACATGCGGTTAGTCCGAAACAGAGTGGCCATACGATCAAAAGGCGTTCCTTGGGCATGCCAACGTGTTATTTGCTGCGCTATAGCTTCCGCTTCACTTTTACAATCTTCATGTATGCTAATTTTAACCGGTAAACCACGCCCCTTATGTGCGACAAGCGATTTACCGGCGCGTAGTGCGTTCTGTCCAATAACTTCATTGGCTAACGTCAGTATATTCCCCGCGCAGCGATAATTTCGGTTGAGCACGATGCACTTCGTTTTCTTGGAATTGAAAGAATCACGATATGATTTGAGAATATGCTCTATTTCTGCGCCACGCCAAGAGTAAATAAGCTGATCCTCGTCACCAACTTGTAGCAACTGGGTGTTTTCGCCACACAAGAGATTGAGGAAACGAAATTGCACTCTATTGGTGTCCTGATATTCATCAACCATCACATAGGGCCACTGAGTCCTGAGCGTGTCGACAAGGGGGCTGTTGGATTCCAGCATCGCAACCGTCTTTTCAAGCAAGTCATCGAAATCCATAACGTGCATTTGCGCTTTCATCTCGCGATATTTTCTTGCAAGCACACGAAACCCGGCAACATACGAGCTGTCGCCGGGTTCAGCTTTTTCAGGGTCAACCCCTTTGTTTCGGTTTAAGCCCAACCAGGATTTGAACTTTCTAAGCTCTATTTCTTGACCGGTTTCTGCCCGCATGTGTCCTGTGAGCAAGCGGAGCATTTTGTCCTTGTCATTATCATCAATAATTTCAACCTTTGACTGACCAAAGGCCCGCAACAAATCCGCCGCCAGGGAGTGAAAGGTACTCATCTTTACCCGTTGCCGCTCCCCAATCAAAGCCAACGTTCTCGTTCGCATTTCTAATGCCGCTTTTTTTGTAAAGGTTAAAGCTAATATGTTTTTCGAGGGTACCTTGCATTTTTTCACAAGGTAATAGATTCGGTGAACGAGGACGCGCGTTTTCCCGCTTCCTGCGCCAGCAATAAGCAGTATTTTTTTTAAGTCCTCGGTTTTATGACTTAAAGTGACAGCTTCCTTTTGTTCCGGGTTGAAATCGTCGAGGTTCAAAGGATTATCCTTAAATAATATGATGATATAAAAATATCAAAAACTTATGGGTATTGCAATAATAAAACCAAGAGTATGACGGAAACCATTAGGTTAAATACGTGATTTGTGTGATAAAATAATTAGACGTATAGATAATTTAATTCATAGATATTTAATAATGAAACCCAAAATTGTTGCTGTAAAATCTGCGCATACAGGTTGGGGCTTAAAGGTTAGAAAGCTCGCTAACCATCGCAATCCTCACAAAGGATTGAATGCTACCCACTTGAACTTACTCAACCCCCAGCGAGAGGGGCTAAAAATATTAAAAAAACCCATTGAACAAGTTACATACAAGGATTTTGATTCATCCTTCATTGTCTCTAGCCGACACATTCTCAATGCGGACAATTTTGACGGTGATATGCAGGAGAACTTTCACACTCTAAGCATAGTCGCAGACACCTTTTTCCCGGTTGCCCGACAAATGTACTTCCGGTTATTGAGTATGCCTAAAATTGATAACGGTATAGAACTCGATATTGACCGCGATATGAGTCTGGTTGTCTCTCCCCCTAAAATTCAAAAGCCGAGCCTGAAAAATAAGGGCAAAACGCCGCCCAAACCTAGATAACAAAAAAAGGTGCGTTAAATTGGTATTTAACGCACCTTTTCCCTCGGCCACTTCGGTTACTGGGAAATAGTTATTCCTACATCACCTAAAATATCAGCGTACGGTTTGTACCCTGGCACCTTTGTCGACTTTCCATCAACGGTGGTAAGGTACATAAATGGCGTTCCGTTAACACCGATGCTTCGGCCTAACTTATAGCCCGAATCAATCATATCACCACTACACCCTTCTTTATTCACTGCATCTGCGTAGGTTGTTGTATCACCTAAAGTAATTTCGCGATAGGCAACCGCTGGATTGTCTGAACAAAGAGCCTGGAGCCATCGTTGATAGCCCGGTTGCTGCTTACGCGCCCCCTCAATTCCAGAGCGAGGGAAGGGGATGTAATGAACAACGATGCCTTGGTCCAGGTAGTGGTCCAATTCCTTTTCAACCATCTTACAGTAACCGCACGTTGGGTCAGTTACGACATAGAGATCACCGGCGTAGGCCACCCCTTCTGGCAATTCATGCGAAATCCAGTTACCTTTACTTGATTCAATCAAAATCGGCGTTAAGATATCTGAGGCCGGCACCAACTTACCCCCGCTGGATACATACATCGCATTTGGACGAATCAAGCCATCACCTGTTGCCGTCGTTAAGAAATAGGAATCAGCGAATAAAACAGGGAAACTTTCACCGTCAACCTTTTCTTGGTAGGGAGCTAGCGTGAAGTCAGTCTTTATAGATTTAGCTAAATCTCCAACGCCAGAGGCTGTTAAGTGTGTTGACAGCTTTGTCAGTGCAGAATCAACTGCCTCACCATCCAAACCACCAGCCATAGCCGTTATTGATGACGCACCCAATACGGTCGCAACCGCAATCTTTTTCATTAATCCGTTAAACTTCATGAACAATCCTTTTATTTGGTTTGGCTAATAATCTGCGTAGCCCTTTCGATTCGGGATGCAGAAAATACTTCGGGATAAACTTGACTTCGATAAACAGTCAGAATCCTTTCAACGACCTGTTTGGCGTTGACTCGCATTTCATCGTCTTCACTTTTTTCAGCTACCCAATTCAGCAATTGGATGAAACGCTGTTGACGAGGCAAGCTTAACTTTTCAATATAAGTAAGAACAGAGACGGTATCTATCGTAGAAAGATGGCAAATAATGGTAAGTAAGATCTTATCGTCAAGCTTATCGTTTTTTATAGCTCGTTCCAAAAGACCGTAAAAGTCCTTCCAGAGCCGGCTCATCTGTGGCAACGTGACGTTTGCCGCCCAGGTTGAGCGTTCGTACTCTGTAATCCTAGCTTTTAAAGAGTCGGGGATTTTTATTGCTGTCCTTAACTCAATAGAACTGATGTGCCCAGCCATTACTTTCCATTCCTCATCCTTGATGATTAAAGGATACATTAATGGCGCTCAAGTAATCAAGGAAAAGTTAAAAAAACAACATAAATTTACAGATTTTAATGTATTTAACCTTTGTTATATTGTATAATACATGCAGTATCAGGGGGCGCTATGAAGCATGTACTTACACTTTTTTCCACGGTTTATTTATGTATCGAGATACAAGCTTGGCTTTTCCTGTCAAAGCTATACTCAACACCTCTAACGGCAAACACGTTGGGTGATTATGAGCGGTTCGGTTACGCCAGTTTTGGGGTGGGGGTTTCTGTACTTTTCTTCCGCGTTGTCGCAAAGAAGTACAGCACACAAAAAACGGCACTTGCTCTTGCTCTCATTCCTTTGATCTATATTACTAGTGTCTGGGCGGTATACGAGGCAGTACAACGTTCTTCATCGCTGATCAGTGATAAGCCAAAATCCTTGGCTTCTACAATACAAACTCTGTCCTCTCCGTCATGGGGTAATCTTTCTCTATATTACTTTGGGAACCCCAAGGTAGATAACGATGATGTGAGCCGATTTATGACGCTTTACCCCCCGTCAGAAAAGTTGATTCAAGCCTCTTACATTTCAGGTATACGCAATATTGCCCTCTATGCTGAGGTTTATAGGAAAGCGAAGAATAAACTCGACCGGAAGGTGATCAACGCGCTTATCAAGCGGGGCTTATTGTTCCAAACTGACCTGGTTAAAAATGCGAGGTTTCAGAAGCACCTAAATATTGTTGCGCTTCGTCAGGCAATCAATGAGTCTTACCTATGGGCTCTTAACCCTTGGTATAACATCGAATATCAAAACGCCATGGACGTTGCTCCGGTGACAATGGAAAAGGCAAAAGCCTATTACAACTCTCACCTAGCTGAAATTCGCTTCCATTCTCCACGTCTCAAGACTCGCTACACCTCGGACGAAGGACTGCTTGTGGAGATTGATCTGTTATCGTGGGATGCGGCCTTACCGTCGTTTCTGCTTGATGCTAAAAGAGTGCGTGAGCGTGAGCTTGTTGCGGATTTCTTGGGTTACAACCAGCCACCCGCCGCTGCCCCTTATCTTAGCGGGGATGATTATTTTCGTTACTTGGTGAGCCAGAAAATTTTTAGGTCGTTGGGAATAGAGGAACAGGCTGATTTCCCTTTAATTCCATGGGGCGAAAACGATCAATACACTCAAGAGTACGCTTTCCTTTTTGGTGCAGAAAAAATAGCGCCGTTCTTTTTTAACGACAGAACGACAATCGTTAATTTTTCAGATCTCACCAAAAGAGAAGTGCGCCTTGACTACATCGACAAAATCAGAGCTGGGCTTAACGCTAACTTGCGGTACTATTGGCACCAATACCAAGCCGAGAGCTACGCTGCGTTAAGTACCGATGCTCGTGCCTGGCAGAACCCGACGGATTACGCGCTAAACAAAGATCTGTTAAGAGTGGGGGCTATCTTGCCTTTGTTGCTGTTGCTTTCCACATTAATGATCATTGTTAATGTGGCGCTTAGCCTTACCAACAATAAGTCCATGGCTATCGGTGTCCTATTCGCCGTAGCCTTCACACTGTGCAGTGGACACCTATGGCCAGAGGATATATTACTCAAGTTTCTCTTGCCTATTTCGGTAAAAGCACCTCAGATTTTTGTATTTTAAGTGTTGGGCAGCGTCATCTAAACCGATAGCGCTGCTCTGGCTTATGCTCAGGTTCATCAACAAGTTCTCTAGCGACAAATAGCGCTGTCTGAAATTCGTTGATTGTCATCGGCTCAAATTTCGCTTGAGACAGAACTTCCTCGTCGTAAACGACCAATTCTTTACCCAGTACATGATGGGCATCCCCAGTCAAAGCCGGGATCTTGTTTTTTGACAGAAAACGTGCGGTTTCAAGGCCAGGGTTCTCTTTTCCCATTATGGAAAATGCGCTTTGCACTTGCTGAACCAAATCACCATACGTGATGCTATCGGGAGTTAAATTTAATCCGTGTAACACAATATCGTTCAACGCATTCTCATACAACTCAGGCATCTTTTCGATAAAATCATCATAGAGTTCCGGGGCTTCACCCTCATTACCCAGAATAATGTAGTCCCAGACCCGGCGAACCTGATCTTCTGACGAATAAAAACTAAGACCATTTTCCAGTGACTCGCTGTAGGCTTCGTAAAACATATCGTCAAGGAGATCGGCTATCTCTTCAGGTGAGTAATTCGATTCTAAATTCATCGCGTCATAATCGAGCGAGAGCACTCCTTTTTCACGGTAAAAGCATGTCAAGAAAGACATTTGGAGTGACATTAGCTTTTCCTCGTCATGAATGTAATCATCCCAATCCGGGGTTTCTTCAATACGGATATTAGGCAATTCAACATTGTGAACCACGCCATGGCGAATTTCGATTTCCAGCGCATCGGAATTAGACTGTAAATCTTCGTTCAGGGCATTGTTTATGGACGATAAATCCAGGTTGTTGATTGGCTGTTCTTGTTTCAGTGCGGATAAAATCCCGAACTCAACCGAGCCGGCCTCAAACATGTGGTTACCAAAGTACGCATATTCATCTGCCTCTTTGTAATGGCGATAATTTTCAAAGTAGTTTTCAACAACATCGGGGGAACCAAAATACATCCCCAAACCATGGCGTTGAACCCCAGTACCACCACCAACCATATCAAAGTTAGCTGTGGTGATTTTTACTGGTGATGCCGTGAAAGTTCGAATCATACCATTATCCTTTTTGGCTATTACTTTTATGTTATCACGAAAAAAGCCGTCGTTTGACGGCTGCTTTTTTCTGAGGCAAGGTCAGGTTTTAGCTCTTGAATCCCAAATGCTGATAGAAAACTGTTATCCAGTGCTCCGCGTAATCGATAATGAGATTGAGATCTTCTATGCGCTTATTCGGAAGGCTTTTGTAATCTAGGGGATCTTTAACGCCCTCAACTTCAAGTGCAATATCAACAATGAACGCCATTGACCACGAAGAAATAAAGTAAGGCTTTTCTGTCAGGTGGGATATCCGTTGATATAGCTCTTGGTATGCGTTTGCATGCTCAACAAAAATCGGGCCTTGGGTATTCAGCCATTTTCTGACCCAATCAGGCCCGTCAGGACTTGTGTTCCTAATCCCCATCGCGTAGGTTCTTTCACAAAATTTAGCGCTAAATGCCATCAACTTTTCGAGGTGTTCATTATTTGTTGGAACCTGGTCCCCTGAATTTTGTAAAACATAGGACTCGATGGCGTCTGAAACTATACGTATGTAAAAACCTGTGTGGGACTTTTCATCGTTTCGAAGTTCTTTTAATTGCTCGTCATTAAGCCCCACTTCATCCAGTTTCACCCAATCAAAAGTCAAGTCACCATAAACATCAATTTTATCGCTTTTGAATTCACTCATATCACACCAACCCATTTAAATATTTGATCAGAGACACAAGATCTTTGAATGGGGCCTTATTGTCCAGCTCTTCCATATTAACAAGGTACTTCCCATTAACGATAAAGGACGGCGTTCCTCTTAGTCCTCGTTTTAACAGTTCATTTTGAGCATCCACTTCTTTCAAAAAGCGCTTATTAATTTCTTCGTCTTGAACAAGGTCTAGCGCGTCCGCTTCATCAATATCGAGCACCTGAGCTAAAGCGGCTATCGGTTTGTCTATTTTCTCGCGGTGGAACTGCGGGAAAACAAGATCAAGGAACGCATCCCCTTTTTCTTTGTCCCTAGCAGCCATAAAGGCCTTAGCCATGAGGTTTTGAGAAGATTCACTGACAAACCCCATAAAATTAACAGGCGTTTGTTCTAGCGTGATATCGTCCCTAAGTGCTTTTTTAAGCATCGGGATACCTTGAAGCTCCATCGCGTAACAATGCCCGCAGTAAACAGAGAAATACTCGGTAACTGTATCTTTTGAATTTACCGAATCTGATACAACGGTGTAATTAACGCCCGGTTCGTATTCGTCAGCAAAACTTAATCCTGGCAAACACATTAAAGTAAAAATACAAATTCCTTTCTTCACATTTAACAACATAACATCTCCTTTAACCTACCCAGAGATAGGTTCTTTGTGGTTTTAAAATTTAAAATCGTCCAGGACTGCGTTTGTCGGCGGAACGAGTTCGCCATTCATCAAATCGCTTTTCCAAATCAAAACGTCTAGACTTAGCCAAAGATTGAGCGCGCTTGGCCGCGGCTTTCGCTCTGACTGCTTGAGCATACTCTGCACTTCTTTTCGCTTCACGACGTTGAAGTTCAACAGACAGGGCCTTATTGCTTTCGGTTGCGTTCTTGAAATCCAAATCTGCCTTGTACATCAAGGATTTCTCTAAGATGTCAACGCCATCTGTCATGAGTGACAACTGGTATTCTGCTTCAGCAAGCTCAAGCGCAGAATTCTCCAGGCTTCGGTAATATTCCTCAGTGACTTCAAAAGGTAAATTATTTTTCTTCATAACATTAATCACTTGGTTGGATGATTTATTATATCCACACCTTTGTTATATTGCAATTTTATATATAACTTGCTTATGTTTTTTTTATTACATAAAATAAAAGTGTCGCTTAGAGCAAAGCGAACGCCGTTTAGAGCAAAACGGTGAGTTTGTAACATCAAAAACAAGGTAATAATATGAACGTAAAGCAAAAAACACACTGCTTATGCGCCTTTTTTATAGGGCTCTTAGCAGCAAGCGTCATCGTCCCTCACGAACCAAGCCAAGCACAGTCTTTAGACTCTTTGGAGAAAAAAAATATTGAGATAGTTTGGGAATAAGGTCCCCCCTTTAAAGGGGGGTTAAGCTAACGCGGTTTACACTAAGCCCCTTTGGGGCTTCTTAGCATCACTGAGGACGTAATCAGGCGTCCCTAGGCCAGGGTCTTGGTATTCTGGAGAAGACAAAATTTCCACCGCTTCCTGCAATGCGTCTCCAGCAGGGTCATTTGTTGGGTACAAACAAAGTTGATTCAATTCCACCATTTCTTTTGATGAGATAGGATCGGGCATGCAAGTTATATCATTTTGCGCATCGACCAACGCCTCTACTGAAATCACTGGTTTCGGTGATGGAACTTCAGGTAACTCAATCGTGGAGCCAGCAAGGATCAGGTTGGGGTCTGTAATTGCGCTGTTCATTTCGACAACTTTATCGACATAGGAATCAATCATCATATAGTCATATGGGATTTGCGCTGCCTCCAGTCTGGCGGCAATAATTTCTGACAAGGTATCACCCGGTTGAATTTTATAAAACTCATTACTTATGTCTGGTAGTTCCTCGCTAGCCGGGGCGTCCCCGCCGGTAGGCTGGGTGCCATTATTCGCTAGCGCATCCTTTATTGTAGGCTCATCATGCGTGCTCGCCACCTCGGTGTTCACATCAGCGCTTGCACTGAGCGTGACATCCGGAGACGGCTGAGCCTCCCCATCAACAACAATTCCCATATTAGAAAGGAGATCCACTTCACTTTTGCTTGGGGCGTTTTCACCTGTAAAGATATCGATATCTCCTGAGCCCAACTTTAACGAAGAGTCCGCATATCCATCCTCTAGTGAGAATGGAAGAAAATCGTTTGTCGTCACGTCATCAACGAAGGCCATGCCTTTTTCTACAGCCTCAACGGGATCTATGACGCCGGTCATAGTTAGGACACCGAACGCTGCAACAGCGAGACCTCCGGCAATCATTTTGGCCGCACGAGGAGATAGTTTCTGGACTTCGCGTTTGATCGACGCTTTAATCCCTGATTTTTCCACCATATTATCTACGCTTGTCTTGATGCTATTCGCAAAAGGACGCATGGTCTTGGTGTTCATAATCACGGAAAGGCCTTTCGACACTAGGTACCCCGAGGGGTTATGCAGAATCATACCTGCTCGCAAGATGGCCGAGGCCTGTTTAAAAGGCTCCATTGCAGCCTCACCGATCGCTTTTGTTTTCATCGATTCAATTTCAGCTTTGAGTTCAGGCTTGCTCGTAGAGAAAAACTCGATCGTGGCGGCATGGGTCTTTCTTACGCCATCCGGTAAAAGAGATTCATCCATCTTTTTAGATATTGCGCGAATAGGGACGTCAACCTTATCAAGGAGTTGTTTTAATTGCTTAGGGTCAAACGTTTCTTTAATCTGCTTGTAAATATCATGGTCAAGGAGTCGAGAACCGACATACTCGAATTCATTCATCTGCATTGTTGCTGAAAGCGTTTCGAACTCTTTTCTTTCAGCATGGGGGAGGGGCGATCCATTTCCTTTTTCCTGCAGTGTTTCCCAACGCGTCCGTTTAGCCTGATATTCAGCGAGGAGATTATATTCTGGCTTGTAGTACTCGCGCGTAAACGCTTCCATCAAGCCCTTAAGCCGTGACTCTGACAGATCCGCAAAAAGTTTTTTATATTGTTCAGCTCGGGCCGCATACGCCGAATCAAAGTTATCGTTTCGAAACTTATTCAGCTCTTCTATATGTAAAATACGGCGAAAACTCTGCGCAGCGGAGGCCGCATATTTACCTCGCCCTTTGGCAAGGTGATCAATAGGCGCTTTCGTTGGCGCGTCGTTTTTTTTTGTTGTCTTTTTGCTGGGCATGACTGTCTTCCTTTATCAATCTACACTATTGATTTTATCACATAAAAAAAAAGGCCCACGCGAGCGTAGACCTTTTTTTGCACCGTAACTTTTCTATTGCGAATGACACATCTCTTGTGCTTCCAGAGGCTCTGCATTCAAATGATGAGCCTGCCTCAGACAGAAATTATTAATATCTGAACTTACGCTAATTAACGCGTTGCTGACGTGTTGGAAATGGGCTACTTGCGTGAACTCCGACTCCCCAGTTTCTCTTTCGACGATGTCGATATCGTCCACCCAATCTTTATTCATTGCAGCAAATCCGTCGTATGGTTCGAAACCAAGATAGGTCGACGCGGTGGATTTTACATGCAACGGATCCGATACTGCATTAATGTAGAGTGTAGCAAATATCGAAATGATGCCTATAAAAAATAATCTCATGGAGACTCCCGGTGATGTGTGAATTGGATGTTATTTATATTTTATTGTTATCCAGTGTAATCACTGTGATTACACTGGCCATCCTACACCAACAAATTTTAAACATCAATGGTGATTGTTAATTTAACAAAGATAATAAAGAAATACGATTGGTAACACGTTATCCCAAACGTCGACGCATGGACTCTTTTAATGACCGGTTGAGCTCTGTATTGCGAATTTCTCGTGGCGGTGGTGCATTCGGGTTGGCGGCCAATGCGATACCCATAAGTTCTCCCGGCATCTCAAAGGCGTCAACCCGCTCTCTAAAATGCTCCCCAAGCACTTCTGCAATTTCTTCCATTGTCAGGTCTTCTGGAGAGAGTTCCTCTTTCTGGAAATGCGGGATCATTTCAACAACACTGCGTTCCATTGGCATAGGAATTGTTGGGAGGTCTAGCTCTCTGAGGTTTTGCAGGGCGTTATCATACTCTTTCCCTAGTCCCGCAGATGCATCACGCGCAATCCGCATATACCCAAATAGGTCACCATCTTCGGTTTCAAAAAACACACCATTGGGATCACCTTTAAAGCTATAGGTGGAATGTGCTGTCTCTTCCAGCACATCACCCTTTGCCGATCCATCCAGAGCTAGATAGAGAAATGCCCCTTCTTTATCCTCAATCCCGGCGTGTAAGAAAATCATTCCATGCTCAACGGCTGCGTCCGTATCACTACCATTTGCAACCAGGATGGCTTCCGGTGAATACATGTCATAATCAACATTTCTACCAGGCCCGTCTGACGTCGGAAAACTTTCCTTGCTAGCAATCCGGAAGCCGGCATTGGAAAATTCGCCAACATCACGCAAAAACTTTTCTTCAGTAGGGCTTTTCGTGTAAGCAGCCTGATTTGTGTCATCCGTGATATCTAGGTCAAAAACCGACGTCCCATCTTCTGTTTTGTACAATTCTCTCACATTCGTCTCTCCATAAACTTCTTATAAAGATATTATCACAGGTCACATACTATTTTTTTTACGATCAAACTTATAATGTTGATTTGAGGCACGCAACAGCGTATTTTATGAGAAATGACTTTGTTAGAAAAACCAAGGAAGAAAATGAATACGGATTATGTAAAGTTAAATTTAAAAAGTTTTTTGGACGACATCTGCGCGAAGCACGTTGTACATTCTTTTGAGCTATCTGGGCGAGATAACGATTACGCCCTCGCAGAATTAAGTAAGCTCGCGAAAATCTGTCGTGCCGTCAATAACCAGGTTACAAAAGAAAGTATTGAGCTCAACGGGCCCGAATTCCGGGTTTACACCAAAGCTAAGGGTATAGAAGAAACCCAGTATTACGCACTGTT
Source organism: Alteromonas sp. 14N.309.X.WAT.G.H12 (assembly GCF_036697315.1). NCBI lineage: Bacteria > Pseudomonadati > Pseudomonadota > Gammaproteobacteria > Alteromonadales > Alteromonadaceae > Alteromonas > Alteromonas sp. 14N.309.X.WAT.G.H12. The sequence goes on along the minus strand of NZ_JBAHZB010000001.1, from coordinate 292,740 downwards.
TCCTCATTTGCTTGGCGGCCACTGTCCTTTTGTTGTGTTCGAGAATCAAGGTCATAACAAGTCGCAGTACCCCATAAAGGGGGTCTTCGTTAAGATGGCGCGTTACAGTTATAATTACTGTCCTAAAACGATTAAGAAGCTGGCTAAAGAACTCTTCACGCAGCATCTTAAGGTGGGTCATTCGATTACTATGAAGGAGGCGAAAAAACTTATAAAGAAAGGGATTGAGGCAGAAAAAATCGATGTCCCCCTTTCAGAAAGCCGACAGCCTATTTCGTTTTATATTGATGTGGAGCACGGGGTCATCCTTAGTCGCCCGTCAAAAGCGGTTGCCCATGCAATTAGAGCATTCTTTCACATGGTCCTTAAAACAGCGGAAATCATCTTCCCTGGTGGAGGGGCCGAAGTTGGCATCAATGCCTGCCTCGAAAGCAATGAGATAGATGGACTTTCCACATTGCCATTCTCAATGAATGCCATTTCTCAGGGCTTATCTTCCCGTGCATACAACATAGACCAAATCGTTGATTACTATGGTGGGGGTCTTAACGAAAACGCAAACACATGCCCCGTTATGCCAACGTTTACTGCCAGTGCACATGCCCAAGACAACGGTCGTCAGCTCGTTCGATTTACGGATTCTATTTGTTTGTTTTCAGGGGATAGTGAAACAGAATACCCTTCCTTTGATAGGCTCTCGACATTCCGTAAGACCATGCAGCTGGATTACTTATCCCTTCGAGTCATTACCGAATTACCCTTAAGCACACAACTTAAAGCGTTCTTTGAGCTCGACCCCGAATATGCGGAAGAGCAGGGGATTGGCAACTTTGTAAATGTAGGGTTTGAAACCAGCGCAAGCAACGGAAATATCTGCTTCCAAATAAAAGAACGGCTTGGCCTATTCGCAAAGGCATGTAGTTTTCTTATCTACGCACACACTAGAGATAACAGTGTGAGCCCAGAAAACGCAGAATCGGTGCTTCTTTCATACTTAGGCGGGCTATTGGAGCCATTGCATGATAGCACTGAGCTCTTCATCAACCTGTATTTAGAGTCCAGTCAAATAGAAAAAGTGTTTGGGGAAGACGCTGAGGTGGCTGCATGAAAATAAATTAAGGCAGAGGTTCTCTCTGCCTTAATCTTTGAACTTTTCAGGCGGGTTCCTACGCCTGAATATCTAATGTCCACAACTGAAATCTTATTTAAGAAATTCCATCTTCTTCCATTGCAGCATTATCTTTTATCGCTTTTTCCTCGTTAAAGAAACCGTCTACACCATGAATATTTTGAAACTCAAAAAGCCAACCGGGTGTTATATTCTGTTCGCTTGCCTTTTTTGCCTTGGAGGTGAACGTGGGGCTTTTGCCTAATTGCGTCCGCATCGCGTCCGTATTGACACGGTAACCGAATTGCGCTTCTTCAAATCGTAATGCGTCATGAAACACATCAAGGATCACATTCCCCGGGGGACACTTAACGCCTAAAAACACCCCATCTTCAAATATGGCATATTCAGCCGGCGAAAGGAGCGAAAGTTCATCAATTAATATTTTTTTAAAAAGTTTCTTAAATTTATCTTCGATCTCAGGATCCACTACCATTACCTTAAGTGGGATAGGGAAAAACAATGCCATTAACATATTGAGCTTTAAAATAACCCGCTGTTCCTCGCGTCTCGTCGCCGGTTCAAAGGTGAATCCCTCCTCCGAGTGAACTTCGATATCAATAATGTTTCTTGCAAGATTGACTAATCTTGCGAATTTTCGGCTTCCCCACTGCGTGCATGTATAATCATTGAATTCCATTAAACGAATAATAAGTGCTTTGGGAATGATTGAGGAATAAAGTTTCGCCGTTTCTTTTCGGAGCTTTTGGTTTATATTGTCATACTCCAATTGCTCTTCATTACGCTCGCGCTTTTCTTCATCCGTTAAAATTCTCGGCTCGAACGTTCTTTTCTCAATTGAAAACCCCAGCTTACCCCAGAAATTCGACATATCCATCCTTGTGATACAATCATAAATAAGGAATAATTATACATCGTTTTTATGATATACGCATCAATCATAACATTTCGAGAAGACTTACTTTTAAACCGTGAACATATGGTTAGTACTAACCATATTCTGGAGGGGGCGGCGTCGGCCCAATTGTCGACACCTGGCATGACGTTCACGCTAAAAAAAACAACCCGATTTAAGAGTGTAATAGCCGCCACTAATGCTTTTTGTGCCCTGTTTGAAAAACAAAACGGCGTGTCTTCGCTAGGTATGCTTTTACACAAAGGAAAAAACATTTATCACGAGAAAACCCTTGAATTCTTTGTTTTCAAAGATGCAGGGGTCAATAGACGGACTATCATTAACCCGTTATACAAAGGATTGGGTAGCCCGCTTCGTGATCGGATTCACAATGTCATGTGCCTAGATGCAACACCTGCAACACAAAGCCAATTATTTGCAATGATACGAGGCAATAATGCCGACGCGAAATGGATGAAGCAATTTTTGCTTAAAGACCGTCAAAAAATGCAATTATATCGCTGGCAAGAAACCCATTTTAATGAAGAAAATAACCATAGCCCTGAAGAACTCCTGCATGTCGCTCGGAATATTGTTAATTTTGCAAAACTGCCGCCATTACCGATCACTTTCGAAGAGGAAGGGAAATCATGCTTTTTCTCTTTCTCTATGGCGGGGGGGGGCGTTCTAGATTCTGAATCCGTAAAAAAACAAGATTCTAGTGACATTTGGGGGTGGCTGAGGAGAGCAAACGATACGTCGTATGAAAAAATCGGGCAGCGCACTGAAGCTTCATCCGGGGTGAGGATCAGTGCAATGAGATTAACCATCCAGCTTAGCTGGGCGCTTACAGCCCCCATTATTATTCACGAAATCTGTCACTACATTGACTTCATCACGCCTAACCCATACCGAATAAACCAAGGAAAGCATCGGCTTTCCTTCCGCGACTATGAACATCTTTTCGCTGGGCACGGGGCTTCCTATACATCCATATTCGCCAGGGCGCTTATTGATTTCTACGGCGTAGATGAACAAGAAATGTATGAAAGCCTCAAGGCGGCTGACCTCTGGCATTTCTGGATAAAAAGCATCGCGGTAAAGGACATTATTGAGGGGATGGATCACTACGTTGAGCAACGCCTTAAGAGTTAAGCGTCGCGTGAGTAAAATTGTTTGATTTCATTTTCATTGTTTGTTATATTGTACATAAGAAAATAAATAAAGGCAGGGATAGAGCAATTTCTGCACCTTGTATTTCAAAGTGCCTCATTATCCGGTGAGGTCTGCGAATTAAATTTAGGTGATCAGATGGAATTGACTCTGATGAAAAATACGACAAAAACAATATTATCGCTGATTGGAATCGCACTTATAGCTTATTCCGCATATGTTCTCTACGGCTATGTGAAGCCAGGCTTTTATCTTCATGGTGAATCGATGTCTCCAACCATCTTGCCAGACAAAGTCTATTCTGGAAGAAGAATATGGGGGTTTCAAGCGATAGAACGCAACCGAGTAGTGGCGATATCCCCTGAGCTTCTATCTGACATCGACGTCAAACACCCTCCAGGTTTTTACATAAAAAGGATGGTAGGGCTTCCAGGTGACACCTTAGAGTTCTCCAAAAGCGAGGGTAATCTTCTTGCGATCAATGGAGTGCCTGTCCGTCTTACGCCTACAGATAAAGTCAAATCATATTTCTTGCGTAGCAAACGGGCTGATACCTACGGCGAACAAATATCTGGCGTTCCGTATGAATACCATGATCAATACGGCGGGGCGCACTACGTTTACGAATCAACGCGAAATCCAAAATCATCGACCAAAGGCAGTAAAGCTCTCATTTTTGCCGATGTAATCTTTGATATGCCTTTTCTGGATAAATTACCAAGCCAAAACGGGAACGTCTTCGTGGACATCCCTGATGGCTACTATTTCGCACTTTCTGATAACCGCACCGTCGGCACTGACAGTCGGCACTATGGGCTCGTACCGCGGGCCTCTATAAAAGCATATATTGATATTTAGGATGAAAACAATGGTTTACAATATTGAAGAATTTATAAACAAAATGAAAGAGAGGCACAAAGATGATGCCTTGAGCGAACTGATCCCTTGCCTTAATCAATTATGCGAATTGATTTCAATTCACCTCGCCAGAAAAATTGAAGCTGCTCACAAGGCCGGTGCTGACCATGTGAAGTTCATGAACTTTTGGAAAGTTCACTGGCGCTTCAATCGCGATAAAGAATTGACTTTTAGGGCTTCATTCGCGGCCTCGACAACAGCCCGAGGGTTAACCAGCCGTTTCATCGAAAACAATGATAAGGTGGATGATGTTATGATACAGCATTTCTTCAGCATTATTGCAAAACCACCGACTTTTATGGCGCTTGTCGATGAGATCACCGGTATAGTTTATGAGTCAAATAAAATGAATGAGTTCTTTAGTGATGACTTAACGGTTGGTAAAAATGTGTCCTACTTGCTTAACGTTCTCTTTAAGGGCATTCTCATCGTTTGCTATGACGACGGTGCAAAGGTGAACCTTCCTCTGATAGGCTCGTTTCAGCGCGCCTTTCGCTCAAAAAGGAAAAAGGAATTCGCATCTAAGCAAACGTCTGGCGGCATCCTCCAATTTGAAGTGGCACCGCAAAACGTTTGGCTCAAAAGTTGAGCCTTTATTTCAACATTAGAAAAACCCCGCTGTTGCGGGGTTTTTTGTCCTTTAACTTTTCACGTTTCGGCTCGGAGACACGCCTGTTTCAGGAACTAATCGATTGATAATTTCTGACTCTTCTTTACTAAACTGGTTGGTATCATCAATCGTCCAATCTAAGTCATATCCAAAAATTTCTTTGAATATTTTTGGTAAAGAATCATCCCAGTCAGGTTCATTTGGGTCATTTAGCCATTGATGCCTTACTGCATGCAATTCTGGTACGGTAATTAATTCAAAGGTTTTATCAATAGCGCTAAGTTGCTTCTGAGTTTCAAGCAATCGCCTTAAAAATTGTTTTCTGAAACTCAGCAAATAAGGGCCATATGTATAATCGTAAGTTAGCTCTTTTTGATCGTCTCTACGGATGTGGTTTCTAACTTTTCCTTGATTTTCTAATTGCGTGGTATCAGAAAGCTTGTTGCGTAGGTCAAGTAATGGTTCCATCCATTGTTCGCCATTTTGTATTAAACTTTCCATGGCTCTATCTTTAGTAACTACGGTACATGTCCAGCATCCAAACTTAGAATTCCCGCAGGAAGGTGTTGTTTCATCCCCCCCCCTAAGACGTTCCCCTTGACTTGATGAATACTTATATAAATTCCAAAGGGTTAGGTTTTTTCCGCCCCAAGGGTTTTCCCATTCAAGATCATATTTATCGAACCATTTATTTTTTGTGCCGTTTGGTGTTTCCTCACTAACTAAATGACATAGGCGTAGTATTTTCCAAACGTCATCTACACTCCAAGTATCAATTGGGGTATAGATAAAAGCGTTAGATAGTGACATGTGTTTAGCTAAATCTGAGCCATCAATTTTATGTTTTGCTATAACCTGCGCTGGGGATGTGCTTTCCTGAGATCTGGAACCCAAGACAACAACCACTTCTTCATATTTACTCACTTTATCAGTAATAAATGAGCTGACAGGATTGCTCTTCATCCGTTCTGTACACCAACGAAAATTCCTAGTTGGCGCTGGATAACCCTTTCCAAGTATGTTAACCCAAAACGTTTCGGATGTTTTTGGTACAACTTTATGAGAGGTAATTGGTAGGCTATCTCTTTTGGCACCACGGTTTATAGCTGCAAGTGAGTTATTTACATGATTAACTACTGCTGGGGTTTCGACTAAAGTATCAGACGCAACTACAAATATAGGTTTGTGACGCTCCTCTTCTTTTAAACCAAGCAAAGCCATGTATACTAAGGACATAACTGCAGCGGAGTCTTTTCCTCCACTGTATCCAATAACCCAAGGGCGATTGTCTGCTAAGTAAACACGTTGTACATTAGCTACGTATTCACTTAAATACCTTCCAGAAAACTTCTCATTCTCAATGAAGTCGATGTACTCTTCATCAAGATCGTGCTTATTCAATAAATTCATACGTCAAGGAATTCCTTTTCTCTTGTTAGATCATCTTCTAGTAGCGTACATTTTTAAATTTACTGGGGTCGTACTTTTTATTCAGGAACATACATTTAGAGAACATTCCCAGTTTCGAACATTATTTAACGTGCACATTAACTAACCTCTAATGGTTATTCGTTTTTTTTCATGATTCGTTTTCGGCTCAGGATCTTTGGGCGGAGCGGGGTCGACGTCCAGCAAGAGATCTACGTCCCTATCATTGTTTAATTTCAATTTCCCGACAGAGGGCAAGTCAAATTTAATCAACTCGTTTTTGAAATCACTGGACAAGATAAACTTAAGCGGGTCTGCTTTCCTGGCTAACACACCTGAAGCGAGACTGCTGTTTGCATCCAAATGAACCCTCAAAATCTTTCCCAACATCTTTCTTGTGGCGGTTAACTGCGTCGATAAACTCTTTGACCCAAGCATCTCAATACCGAAGGGGATCTCGCCCGTATTCCGCAGTTCTTTAAAACATTGATACTCAAAGCGAGCCGTTTGCAGACCCTCGAAAATCGTATCTTCACTCACCGCAGGAACATAACCTTGATTTTCCTTTAAATTATTAAGAGCCATAGAAATAACAGCTTTTAACGCATCAATGTCGCTATCATCTAGGTGTTTGTTGATCGGCAGTTGAAGAGGTAATTTATCGCCAAGTATTGCCTGACTCACTACCTTCATGACTTTCTTAATCGCCGACTCGCGCTCGGTTGGAACGGACTTCCCAAAAAACGCCTGTATAGCGTCCATTGAGGCTATTACATCTGGGGATGTTGCAATGCTAAGTAACTTAGGTTTAACGCTTGTGTTGACCTTACTCATGCTGTTTACGAGAACAAGGGCGGTGATCGCTTTTTCTACCTCTGCTTTCCAGCGCTGTTTTTCATCATCAGAGAGTAACTTGAAACGTTCCGTTCCGTACTCAGGAAAGAGCACCTGCACATTAACCATATCTCTACTGTTAGATCTGCATTTGAACCGTGCCGTACCCGCCTCTTCATTTGCAATAGAGATACCGTCAGCAGAAAACTGATTCATTAACTGCTTAGCTGACGCATTCACCAAATCTGTTGAATCCATAGAGACATGAGCCACTTCACGGGTAAATTGTTTCAGAGAACTTTCAACGGCCTGACGGGAAAATTGTTCTAAAACATTCATTTGAGGATTTAAGCCTGTCCTAAAACAAATGGCCGGCGTCATATAGGGATTTCTGAGCTTTTCCGCTGCCATATGAGCAACAACCATATACTCTTGAAAACAATCCCCCTCCAACCAAATATTCGCATGGTCTTCATCAACCATACACCTTTTGATTCCTCGAAAGGATTTGTAATCGTACACGTCTTGGTAGATTTGCTTAACCACTTCTGGGGCGATGCCTATCATGCCAGTCACTCCACGAATAAAGCTTGCAGGAACGTTTTTCACCGCCAATTCATGATGGTCAAGGACCAGCTCATACGCCCATGCTAACGCGTATCGTTCGGCATTTTCGGGATTCTTCTTTACAAAACTCTCTGCATTATATTTCAACAAATCAGTGTAGGTGACCCTCTTCTTAGCGGCTTCAATATCCGCCTTTTCCCTGACCCCTAACTTTCGGCCAGGGTTATAGATCTCACCGCACTCTCGTACTTTTGCCAGCAGAACCCCTTCTGGAATACCTCCCAGTGTTTCTGGGGTGGAGGAGTCTAGTAGCTCTCTAACTCCCGGCATTACACTAAACTTTGCAACATTCTGGGACGGCGTTAAATCAAACGCGTAGTGTTCTTGAAAATGACGCCATAACTTAGGTGGAAGCGCTGGAAAACCAAAGCTTTCAAAATCGACATACGCCAATTTTTTTACCGGCTTATTTTGGATCATGTCACGAATAGTGGCCATTCGGAGCAATTTTTGGATCCCATACTTCGGATATTGAACCTTGAACAAGCCTTGTGATATTTGCCCTACCAAATCCGCTCTATCGCTATCCAGTTTTGTCGTGATCCGCGACGACATTTCTGTGATAAACAAGTCATCACCTCGAACCTTGAGCAAGGCATCGCCTTTTATTGAGGGGAAATCAAAATTTTCCTGTTCATCAAGGAATGTATTTAAGTTATAGCCGGTATGTTCTGCATTAAAAAACTCATACCCCCCAATCTTACTTACTTTAAGGTTCATGTAGGCAATCTGATGGTTCTTTGCCAATGGTGCGGAATCCAAATGAATCGCATCTTGCATTCTCCCGTAGACTTCCGGGAAATTAACCCGAATAATGTTGTTGTCGTAAGGAAGATTGTGGGCTTGTATAATAAATTTTCCGGCACCGTCAAGCACTGACAGGATTTTATCTTGCGCCTCTTTAGCGGAACACCCGACCTCCGTCAACATATCCTGATCCATATTCGTTAGGTTTTTGGACTTAAAGGAAATCAGAATCGGCTTTGAACCGTCTTTTGAAATAACAAGGGAAAGCAATGACGCCTGCATCCTTTCGTTAACAATAATTTCCCCGGATTTGCCTCTATGCCAGTTACGCACATACTCAGGGTTACGCTTAAGCTTATCCTCAAACTCTTCTGGACTATTCTCAACGACCGTCCCACTATTAGGCACCGGCGTCATGATAAGCATACCAATGTTAAAACAAGGCGCATTGCCGGCCCCATCCGCCTCAACGTCCACAACAATGTAGCTGTCAGCCTTCTTCGTGCGCATCAAAGATAATGCGATGGCCTCGCCTGTATTAAAAACTTTTTCTGAATTGAACGAAAACTGAAGTGCTTCAATCCCCTCCTTGCGGGTGAATTTTTTCACCGGCACCGGTTTGTTCATGAAATACTCTTTGTAGAGAGCGGTTTGCCTTTCTCGCTCTAGATCTAACGGAGAGACCAATTGGGGAACATTGTGTGGGGCAAGTTGGTCTCCGGTTACAATATCATTTGCCATAAAAGCACCGTTCGGCAATAACTGTAAACTAAGCGCACCTCGATACCCGTCATTACTCACAGCCTTTAGTGCTTGGTTAGGTATCATTAGTGACGATGTCATCCCAAAATCGAGATATTCGCTCGTTATGACCCATTCGCGATTTTTCACCAACTCAGAAACCGTCATTTTTCTGAGCGTTTCTTTATCTTCAAAGGTCGTGTCCGGTGAAAGCCTCATCAACATAGACGGCGCGACCTTTCTTGATAGATGCACTCGCATAACTTCCATCACTTCTTTTACCACCTTTAGATGGGTAGTGGTTAATTCGAAAGAAGCGACCAAGGGTTGCGCATCAATGACCTTCTTCGCTTCTCGGTTAACGAAAGCGACGAACGTTTTTAGCAAATCATGCTCAGAGGTGATTGCTAGCGGGTTGTATTTCAAGGTAAGCCCACCAACTTGGCCATGCCCCCTGTATGTTGGAGAGATAAAGCCTAGCTCATCTCTCAACTCAAAAAGGATGTCGCTAATGGAAATCCTTCCATCGCTCCTCATTGATAAAGTTACTTCCCCTGGTCTCGAATACGTCAGACCCATATCAACAGGCTTACTCAAACTATGGTATGCCGTTTTGAGCTGATGAGCAGTAAATACATCATTAATCTCTGGTGAAATAGACTGCGTCAGCATGGCGAAATCCAATGATATTTCCGAGACAAGTTGATGGTCTCGAATGATCGTTAAAATATCCTTCTCAGCTCTACTAATACTCATCAACGTCTCTTCGGCAACAGCAAGCCACGGGTGCTTACTTTTGCTTGAAACCTGATTTTCATAATTAAAATTAAAAAAGTGCGGCCGCAATTCTTTCACGTAATCACGACCCACCGTTTCAGAGACTTTCACTGATTGGAGGAATTTTACGACCTCCAAACGGACATCTAGGGCTTTTGTTTCACCTTCGTCTCCGCCATCTGTTTTAAATATTTTAGGTAACACACTGATCAGTGCCGCGGCCGTGTGGTTTTCTTTGGCCATCAATTCTTGTATATCAAGTAACTCCTGAACTGCGGGAAGCCCCACAAACCCTTCCAGAGACTGTATTTTCTCTCTTTGTGTTGGTCTTATCCACTTACCTAATGAACGGCCACTACGCGTTATTCTAGCGAGGTCAAGTGCCTTATCGATATCCTCTTTTTGAAGGGGCTTTAAACGGATATCACAATCCACTTCATCAAGGAGGTTGGCTGCCCTCCCCATTTTTTTCATGGGCATGAGGAGTTCGTTAAATTCCTCATCACGCAAGCCGCTAAGGGTAAGGTCCTGGGTACGACGTCGCTTAAACACCTCTGACATCAACATGTAAACGAGAAAGCCGCCGCTGACACCACCACCGTTCCTTAAACCCAAGCTCATTGAGCCTTTCGCAAACGGGGAAACCAAGTAGGAGCGCTTCGTCATATTAACAGTCTGACCTAATGCCTCAACAAACTCATTTTTATCTGACTTCGCGTTTAGCCAAAGTAATTCCAGTTCTTCCTGTGACGCCAATGGCGATAATTGGGCAACATCGCCTTCCGTTAAAAAACCGACGCCAGGCTCGCCCGGGCGTCGATCTGACTCTAGGAAATCCATCAACCCCGCCTCAAACTTCATCATGGCGGAGAAGTCCGGCTTATGGTGATCAGCGACAATTAAATTGGCATTAGGATAGCGGAGGATAAAATCCTTTTGTTCAGCGCCTTGATTGGTCCCTAAATCTGCCACAATCACTGTAAATTCATCGGAGGACATTAAGCCTTGCTCTTTCAACCATCCGTCAATTTGTCCTAACTCAAATCCGTGATGGAATGGACTGTATGATTTCGACGCGACATGGATTTGACCAGGGTTAAAGTACTTTCTAGCATCAATCATAATTCCTTGAGCTAAGGAGCCATCATTGTCCGTGTCAGAAATCAACAGTACAGAGGATCCTGACTGTAAGGCCTGGTAAAGAGTTTCTGAGGCCGGGATAAGAGTGCGAATCGCCCTTATTTCTTCTTCTGGCGATTCGTAATCCACTTGATCAAAGCGATTGCTCATGATGTTACGGGCAAGGGCAACATCTCCTGAATAAACATTCTGCAATATCTTTTCAAAGATTTGCGGCGGGATACTGTTTAAAATATCCCTATCCCCCCTCGCGATCATGGAGGGGGTTGCGTTTTTCACTTCAACAATGAATTTTTTAACACTTTCTTCAGTGATCTTCTGTGGCATCATTATCATCCTATGATTATGCATAGTGTAATGATATCATTTTTTCTTCTATCTAAACGCAACATATTTGTTAACGCATCATATTTATTTCCCCCCATGAAGGAGCGCGGACACCTTCACAAAGACTTTGGACACCAATATGTTCTCTGCGTGTTTAACCACACCATCTGTGTTGCTCGACTCCAGGTTAAAATAAGCAGCCATCTCTCTGGGTAAACGCTCAATATAGGGGGTGCACACTCGCATCTCATAAAGCAGAATTCCGACGATAACCGTATCCATGATAACCCCCATAACCATAGACTCAAGTGACGACATTTCCATTGACCATTGCATGACAAAGTCCAGCGCACCAACAACGAGAACATTGAGTGAATAAAAGAATGAAAACATCACAAACATCACAATGATCCCAATAAGGAAAAATAAGAAATAAAGCCCAAGCCCAATGATTTTATGAAATGCGTCTTTCACTGCGTCCGAAACAAAACCCTCCTCAATATGCTCGGCGGGCGATAGGATAATTTTCAACGTGATTACAAGGATTTCCTTAATCACATCATAAAGCCATGCAACCAACATCGTGGTAATTTTAAGAAGAGGGATCCCTGGGATTATGACAACCAACACAAAACCAATTAGTAAATACAGGATATAAATTTCTTCGAATGTGTCGAAGATCATATATTTCCCCATTTTCGTCTTGGCCGCCTCACTGGGGTCGTAACCTGCTAACTCAAGCATTTGTTTTGAGATTGACGTTAACGTTGTTCTAACCCCCTTGGTTGCAATGATCCCATAAGTGGCATGGTCGATTATTTCAATCCCTCTCTTTGACAGTTCAGTGAAAGGATTGAGCGCAGGGGTTTCGCAGGCTGTTTGGTCAAGCCAACAATCAATATTGTCGAGATATAAGCCTAACCGTGGAAGTATCATGCCGTGACCGATGTTACCATTAATCAAATTGGAGGTGGTATCAGTACCGCTGGGTTTTATCATTTGTAACAACGCCCAGTATTTTTGCCCGGCATCAATTAAATCATAGCCCGTAGACACCTTGTAAACCTGAGCAAGCGTTTTCACAATACGCTTATCATCCATTGATTCACTTACACTACCAAAGAACAATGTGCCTGAAGACCAAACCCCCCGTCTTATCGAGAGGATCACATTATCCACATCGGCCTGGTTAACCCCCAAACTCCCACTGTCCGCGATTTCCGCCTTCCACTCATCCATTTGCGCATCCATTTTTTCCTTTTCTGAATCGGTCATACCATCCAATTCCAGAAGAGAGAGAAGGTCAGAAAAATGGTCAATTAAGGCAGAGGTCTTGCTGGTTATGCTTTCTCTTATCCCGTCTGCACCGTCCATCACCTCTTCTTTAAGTAGATCTTTAGACTCAACAGAAAGTGGGAGACCGTAATATGCCAGTGTTTCAACGCCCGATAAGGTGTCTGTTGTTGTTCCATACTCGTATGAATCACCTTTAACGCGAGCAACAAAGCAATTAGCAACCACCCCCCCTTTGAAATCAGGCAAGTCACCCTCCCGGCAAACCATCTCTTGCAGTTTAAGAGCGACGTTGCGCTTGTCGGTTTCAATATCGTCGTTCATATAGACGTCGAGAGCATTTTCTACTTGTTGTGTGCTCGCGCCGGACGGAAGGCTTATGTAGGTTTCCCCGCAACTGGTAAACGTATCAGGATCCTCCCCCCAACTTGCAATGGTTTGCTCATATTCGGTGACACATTGCTTTGTTTGAGAGAGCGTTTTGGGGGTAACGAGATAAGTGTCCACCCCCGCATCAATCGCAGTGACTTGCGTGATCTCATTGCTAAGGGACGCTCCGAACTGTCCTACCCCCATGAGGCACTTGTACAGTTCGTTTTCTTGAACATATGCCATATCCTGCGCACCCTCATTGTTCTCTTGGATACTCTTAATTAAAGCTTCCCGCTGCTCAATATCACAGGTGTAATTTAAGATTGATGCACCCACTTGGTTTTTAATGGAATCTTCAACGGAATCCTTGATTGTACTGCCCACATTCGTAAAAAATGAAGCAAGAAACAAATAGGTAACAGCTATTTTTGATAGCCATAAAAAAGCAGAAACGGACAATAAAGCGATAAACTGAATTGGGTTTACCCATCCTAAAAACGGGAAGGCTAGGAACCCTTTTACGGCTCCGCTCACACCATATTTCTGAAGATAAATCTTCACTGAATCGCCCGTTGTCCCTCCTTGCTGCCATCGAAGAACTTGGAGTCCTGAATGCCAGAACACCAAGAACACAAACACAGAAAAAACCCCCACATTGAAATAATACAATGTTGTGTGCATCGGGCTAAGTATTGAAAAGAGGAGGTCATCTCTCGAAAATCCGTGAGGCTCTTTGGTAAATGAAGAGAGAACATCCAATACTGAGACGAAATCAGGACCAATCATGGCCCCCAATATTTGAACCGCGACATCATCGGACAAAGGGAATCCTTGGCATGCTTCTATGACTTTGTTGGGGGCAATACCATCCAAGTCATCACCGTTGATAGACATAATTTTCTCACGGCACTCAATCATTTTGATTTCAGAGAGTAGCGCAACATCATCTGTGTCTTCTGCGGCATCTACAATAGGCACCAAAGGGAACAGTAATAGAAAAAAACATAATACCCGAGCCATACTACCGCCCCATCATCGTTAAAATGCCTTTCGCATCTTTCCAACCCACCGCCCGCTGATCGCCGAACGGACTATTTGTCATTTGGCCCAAAACCCACTCAACAGTAAAATCATAAAATGACTCTATGACGGTAAGCACCATGTTGTAGACAATGGCCACTACCACAAGGGAGATGCCCATAATAACAACCGTATCGATAAGTCCCCCTGCGGGCCCGTCGTTTGTTTCAAAAGCAAAAGACATACTACTCATCACTTTTGAAATGACGACATTAGATAAAAGCCAAGCCAACACAACGCCAATGACCGTTAACGGTAATTTCAAAATCACCGCTAGCCAATCAGCCCATACCGCATCAAATCCTTCTGTTAAAAATTCCGTATCACTATCAAAAATAACATCTGTTAATTTAAAGCCATGAAGCACGATTGTTTTAATGATTAAATAGAGGAATTTCGACAGGGCAGACAACACCAACAGCATCGGGAAAAGCGGAATAATTATGCCAAACACAACGCCGGCGATTAAGGCAATCAACAAGACTGTGTCAACAAAAGACATCAGTGCTGAGTCTGTACCGACAAGGCCAATAACGAACATGGCATCAACGCCCATGGTTGCACCCAGATCCGCCCACACAGACGAGTTCAATTCACCAAACTCATCGGTGACACCAAACCCAATATTCCCGGCCATTTCCGTTAAGTAGGAAACCGAGGTTGCTCCTGCTGCTGGCAAAACCAGTTCGCCCGTCCTCCTGATAGCTGACTGAACAGCGGTCCCCGCAGCCTCTTCGAGAGAACCCGTATTTTTCCCTGACAACGAAAAGAATCGACCGGTTCGAGACACGGTATCACCCATCAACAAAGCCGTTTTAAACGCAACTGCACCTTTTATTAGCTCAATACCAAATCGACTAAATTCTTGCGGCACATTGCTACAAACATAGCCATTTTTTACTTGAAGAGGACTTTGAACACAGGTTAATAGTCTGGAGTAGCCGGTGATCTTCGAAACACTCCCAAACTCCGGGGCAGGGGAGATGGTTGGGATACCTAGCCCCGACAAGGGCGTTACCAAATCACTCAAAATATTAGCTTTGTCCGAACCGTTCCCGCCATATTGAGGTACAGTGAAAGAAACAGACAAGGTTGGTTCACCTTGCTCATTGATGATCCCCTCACTGGAGTCGAAGAATGAAAATTGAAGCTGATTAAAAATGTTTTTCGCGCTATCACTGGCAGGGTGATGCAAAAATAGATTAAACATATAAAAACCAAGCATCATACTTCCACGATCTGCAATCCGGAAATCATTAGAACGCGTTGAATACATGTCTACGGCATTCGCACACGCATACAACCCTCCGGACAACAAGTTGGACTCAGAACATTGCTTCACCACGCACGCATCCAGCGCGACACTTTCGATATTTGAGGTGGACGCTGACGATTCTAGCAACTTGTAATTAGAGACATAAACACCTGACATGATATCGTCAATGGTTGCTTGATCCACACACATTGCGATTTGTTCTCTTTGATTTCCTGGAGACGATAGGTATTCATCTAAGGCACTGTAAGTGTCTGGATACACCAGCGCTTTAGTTATATGGTAAGAGCTGCACCGGGCGGTCAGTTGGTTAAAGAGGGCGCGGTCTTTTATCATGATGCTGTCACTGCCACTTGACCACTTCTCAAGTTCGTCACAATCTTCTAGCCACCGGGTCAGTTCGATGTTGTCTTTTTTTTGCGCGGTGTAGCTCAAAAGTGTTGGCTGTCCCGTATTCATATCCGAATAGGTATCCTCTTTGGCCAACTCTGCACTAAAGGAAAGAGCTCGTTCTAGCTGTTGTGTTAACACATTAGTCAACACGCTGATCTGCGTGTTGGCAAACATGTTTTCATCAAAATCAAAGGTCTCAGAATCTAGATTTAGGGCCTGCATGTCTTCATCTGTGCTGCGATCTACTCCTAACCGAACATCAAGACCGCACTCACCTATTTTCACCCGCCCACGCAAGACTTGCTCACCACTTCCTGGCTGCGGATAAAGCTTAAGCTCTTCTTGATACTCCGCATCTTGCTCCCTATATTCCTGCGTTCTAAGGCACGTAAAGAAAATATTCATGGCCATTGCCGAATCTTGTTTTGCATCAGAAGCCGGCAACGGCAATGTCGACAGCGTTTGCCGTTGCCTTTTTATCAAATCACTCGTTGCTTCATCACTTATTGCCGACGCCTTCCCTAATACGTCAAAAAGCAATGCTGTTACCGGGTTTGTATAAAATTGATCGTCAAGAAGGGTCGTTTTTAACGGAACTGGCAAAATGACCAAACCACCAAGTAAAACCAATTTAGCCCAAAAGCCACGACGCGTGTCTCCTGACATTCTCGACTTTCCATTACTTTTGAGTTCCCACACCTCCTTTATTCCAAAACCCCCGAGTTTCACCAGAAAGTAGATCACGCTAAGACCGTAAATTGCCGTTAACCCAATAATGAAAAGCTGACCAAAAACGGCATTAAATGGCTTCGACAATTGTGACAACTCCGACTCGTCAGCCACCGAAACCGCTTTAATATCCTCACTGTCATCGAGAAAATAAAGCAACAACCCTTTGCCGAAGAAAGCATAAATAAACTGGTTACTCGTGTTTCCCATCACCGTTTTCAGTTTTCCATATTGCCCCTCGTCCTCTGACGCTGCAGCGTCTTCAGCGAAGGCATGCCCCGGCGTAATAAGAAGAATAAATACCAAATAAACCCAACGCATCATCAGTCCACTTTCCCTTGCGAATCTTCTTTCCCACCATACATCTCATTGTATTCACCCATTTTACTTTGTGCCTTTTGGATCCGGCTTTGTAGTTCACCGCGAACTTCTCGCCGCCCTTGATTGGCTGTCTTAGCATGCGCGGAATCAAGTAGCTGCCGACCTTTGTCAAATAGCATCGCTTTAACGAAGTCGCCAATTTTGTCATCCATCGCCTTATGGTTCACGCCTAAACGTGTCAGCAGTTCGCCCAGCATATCTTCCATCAATTGGTAGGTGTAACGTAATCCCATGATGAAAATAAAAAAGATAAGAACCAGCGAAAACAACAAATCGAAGTAATGCCGAATAACCCCTGTGCTTTTAAATAATGGCAGCCCTTCAAGGAAGAGCGAAGACACGCCAACCGCGAATGCCACGACATAAAAAAAGTAATAAGCGAACATCGTCGTAACCACGGACAAGGTGGGGGAAAACATGATTTCAACACCATAATGAAGGCCGGCACTCTTAATCAGCTCTCTTTTTTCCTTAAAACGGAACATGAAAATGCACCACAGTAAAACGGAGAAGCTAGCCATAACCACGACCATAAACCATGAGACAAATTTCATATATAGGTATAGCTGGGGAATGACCGGTAAAACGTAAGCTAACACCGCGCCTATAATAGTGACACCCACCATTAAGGTCCCGAGTAAGTCGTACATAATGTCAATACTCGCGCTGGCCATATCAACCAATCCGAATAAGGTCTTTCCGAATTCACCCATTGATGTTTTTAGCAATTCCATCTCGTCATCAGAAACTGTCTTCCCATTATTACTTGGTCCACGCTTCAGAACAGCCTTTGAAATCGCCTTGGATGGAAGCGCTATACTGAAAAACTCAATGCCAACATCTAACATGTCATGTCCCAGCAACGTTAACTCAACAATAGGATCTGACAATGGGAAAGGGCATTCTGAGGGGTCCTCAAGGCATAATTCCTTGTCGTTATCAGTGTAATCAAAAGAGATGCCCAATCGGTCCAAATAGTCTTCTGAGAATGAGAACATTTCGAAAATCTTAAACGTGCCCATGTCATGCGAGCCGTCATCAAGAGGCTTTTGCCGGACTAGCATTTCTCTTTGCATCATCCAGGAGGCACTACTTACTAGGGGATCTACCTTGGTGAATTCTGGGTAAGTGCTATTGAACACTTCATCACCCGCATATGAATAAGGCATAAATTGTGCGTCCGTGGCCCGGTCAGTATCAACACTCGCACTGACATACCGCGAGTTGTAGTTAGGCTTCATGAACTGATATGTGTTTGTGATTTGGCGCACATCGTTTTTGTAGCTTTCGACAACTTGATTGATGTTCTTCAGGTAATCAGCAACGGCAAGGTACCCTTTTTGGCGCACATCAACCCACCAGCGATCTAACGTTCCTTCCTGAACGGATTCGGAAAATGAAGATTCAATGGCGCGGCGTTGTTTGGTTAAAAGTTCGACATGGGTCGTCCAGTCTTCGTTAAACTCCTCTTTTATCTCATTGAACCGGGCTAGCGCTTGTTGCCGATATTCTTCCGTTCCGTACTCTCCCAGATCACCCATGCGCTCCAAGACTTCTTTCTCGTCAATATCTAGACAGCGGGCGGACGCCGCTGCGGACAATCTATCACTCTCTCCGTTAAGGTAATCAACGGTTAGTTGTGTTTTTTCTAAGCCATCTTGAAAATCAAGACACTGCCCCCGTCTGATCCATTTAGCCAACTCCTTAGCTATCTGAAAATGCGAAGATATACCTGATTCAACAAGCGCTAAAGAGCCTGTTTTTCGTGCCCCTGAGCGAACAGAATGAATTTGCTCATATTCATGTTTTGATCCAAACAAAAGTGCATTCATGGCCGCCTGGTGCAACATCCTAGATGCACTTTGATAATGGGATCTTGCCGAATCCTCCAGAACACGATTCAGTGCAGCCCGGGTTTCCATAACTTCATTATCGACTGACACCAAGGTATTATCTTCATCCGCAAGGTTCGCGGCGGCAGATTTCTCAGCTAACGCTTTTTCAAGCAATGCTTTGAGCGTCGTCCAATGCTCGCTCACTAAGGATTTGAGCTCTGTTGGCTGTATATCAGCGGTGATCCCTGACTCCATAGATTCGAGGATATCAAAAAGCTCGCTAGGCTCGTCCAGAAGCGCAATAAGCGGATTGTTGGTCCAATTTGGATTAGATATCGTGACCCCTCCGCAGTGGTAAGGTTCTAACGTATCTCCTTCAATAAGACAGGCATCGGAGCGCGTCGGCTTCGTTTCAAAGACAATGTTTTTCAATGAGCTGTATCGGTACTTGCCCACGCCATAATTCGGCGTAAATCCTGTGTCATACCATCCGAAAGGAGGGATTTTGCTGTCATCTGTCCAATATTCTGTCAAGAAATCACCGTCTTCATTGTCTCCTACCTCGCAGGAATAACGGGATTCGTAACTTTCGGTGGTTGTTGTCCAACTGGATGCGCTCACTTTGTACGCTACAGTTTCCTGTTGGCACAGTGACATGGAGGTTAAGTAACGATAATAACTGTCCGCCATAAAACTATGACGTTCCCAAACACCGCTTGATACATCGGTATCCCGGACAACTTCAGGTTGTGTGTAGTTTTTAAAAAGAGATTGGTTCCCCGCATAAAACACACTCGTCGCCATGTTCGCAAGAGTAAGACTAAATGTCCCTAAGCTAAATACGAGCAATTGGCCGACAAAAAAACTTTTGTACGGCAGCAGGAATATACCGGCGAAAGCACCACCAACGGCCCAAGAACGCACGTCATCCTCATTCATGCTATTCGCATTGATGAACGACCCACCCTTCAGGACCCTTACGATACCGTGAACAGTTAAAAACAGGAGGTAAACTGAAATCAGTAAAATAATCAGAGCATAGAATAACCCTGACAGGGTGAAAAAAATCTCGTCACCATGATAATCGCCTAATAACACTTGGTCTTCGGGCGTATCGGCGACCGCAGAGAAATAATTTAGCGACCAAAGAGGCTTTATCTCTTCGACAAGGCTTGGGAAGATTTCGTTAATCAGCCCAAAAGCAATATCTCGGTCACAAATGGTGCCATCCGCGATCTTTATGCTGCCTTCGTCATCAAGTCCACAGTCGGTCCTAAAAGCTTCATTCCCCGCATCCTGCGCTGAGGCGTAAAAACTAAATATCAGCAGTAGTGCTGTAAAAAAAAAACGCATCACAACCTCACTAATTCGTAGAGAGATCGCGCGATATAATCGCGGGATGAGGGGCTATTTTGGATGTGGGCTTTTATGAGGTGCCGACAGAGTATCTGGGGGTTATCTACACCGGTTTGAATTTGCAATGTCTTTCTTGGTACCGAATCACACTGCAACAAGAAAACGGTGCTCAACCAAAGATTTTCGGCCATCGCGTATTTTAAGCAGGAATCACTCAGGCCCAACTCTAGCGCTTTACACGCATCAGGAAAACGTTCAAACCACGCACTTAAACGTGATACGTCCTGATTCAAAAAATCATCCTTTATGATTGGCCCGACCCGTGATCCTACGTCCACCATTGCCTCCATGCAAAACTACGCGTTCCATCAATAAATTATATCATAAATTATGCCTGCGCCGCGCTTTTATGCGTATCCAGTGGAATAAAACGCCATATCTGTTCTTTCAGTAACGTGTTTCTTTGATGTGAGCGGCGGCTTTTTACAATTTTTTTGATAACACGATCGTTGCCAATCATGTGTGCTTTTACTTGGCACCGAGTGACTAAGGTATATAGCCAATACCGATCCATCAAACTAAAATGATGTTCTGGTATCATAATGATGACATGGGGGTATTCAGAACCCTGTGATTTATGTCCAGATATCGCATACGCCAACGTCAGGTTGTAGAGGTCTTTTTTCGTGTATTCAACCAATCTCCCTGTCATGTCAGCAAGCATGACAGGGTCGTCTTTTGACACGCGTTCATCTTCGTCATAGACGCTTCTTACGATACCGACATCGCCGTTATAAACATCCATGTCGTAGTCGTTTACGGTCTGCATGATTTTGTCATTCTCTTCGATATGATTTTGCCCGTGTGGCTTGAAGCAAGATTTCACAATGCCATTTAGTTCTGCCACCCCCAAAGAACCTTTGTTCGTTGGCGAAAATACCTGTACGTCTTGGAAGGAAAGCCCTTGTGACTTCAACTCACCGATTAAGCCTGTTAGGCGTTCGCGGGACTCATCGTCATTTCGAGTGGGGTAATAAGACCATTCGTCATCATTGGGAACGTCGTAAAACTTCCCTTCCCGGATCCCATTGGAGATATGCAGAGGGGTAGGGAGCGTTCCATCCTCTTTCTTGATCCTCAGCACTTCTGTTAACCAATATACGGGCAAGGTATTGCTGTCAATTAAATCACGAAACACAGCCCCAGCTTGAACCGATGGTAACTGCTCAACATCCCCAATCATTATAAGTCGTGCGGCTTGAGGGATAGCCCTCAAAAGTGACCGGAAAATCAGAGTGTCCAACATAGACATTTCATCAACAAGAACGACGTCGACCGACAGGGGGTTGATGTCATTAAAAAGAAATTCGTCGGACTGATGGGTAGCACCAAGAGCTCTGTGGATCGTAGAGCATTCACGCCCTGTCACTTCACGCAATCTCTGGGATGCCTTCCCGGTAGGCGAGATAGCCAACACATTCAAGTTCTGATCTTCGATCAAGTCTAAAATAGTTCGAAGCAATGTCGTTTTCCCCGCACCTGGACGTCCCGTAATAATCGAAACCTTGTGCTTAAACGGCGCAACAACAGCCCTTCTTTGGTGCGATTTAAGCTTGAGCAGACGTTCATCACTCGCATCAAAAGACAGTTCTTTTTCGGCGGGCATCTCAATCAATAGGCTTAATCGATTCGCGATTTCTTTCTCCGCAGCATAAAACCACTGCGATTGAAGCAGAGGGCCTCTCTGCGTTTCCGTTACATAGATACGGCGGCGTTCTATCATGTAGTTAATTTCGTTTTCGACAAGGTATTTATCGATATTAAGATACCCAAGTGCATTCTTGAGAACCGACTGGTACGAATTAAGTGTATGCCCGTCATTACTCCCGGACTTCATCTGGTGCATAATCACTTCGCGAATACGGACTGGGTCCAACGGCGACCACCCCTGACCAAGGATGGCCCTATCAAACAAAACAAAATTAACTTTATTGCTTATTTTTCGATAAAGGGAGTAGGGGGCTCTTTCCAAAATCAGCAAAGCATTTTCTGGCGCTTGCTTAATTATTGATAATGACTCTGTAAACGTAAACCGGTACCTGTTTTGGAGAATCGTCATTTTTTCTTGTTGTGGCAAAGCATCTTGATACGATTCACGTATTTTTATGAAGGTCTTTACGCCTACCCCAGGCACCATGGTCAGTATGTTGATATCATGATTGAGAAGAGTGAGGGTTTGTTCTTTGTATGTATCAACAAGGTATCTAGCAATACGCTTCGTTATACCCTTAAAAATTCCCGAGGCGAGAAACAGGTAAATTCCCTCAGCCGTATCAGGCGGCATTACTTCGTAATGATGAACTTCAAAATTCATTCCGCCGCCACGGGGGTTCGGAACCTCCTTCCCAACCATGTTTAGCTTGTGACCCGCATATTGTGGCCCCATTTTACCCACAGCAATAAACCGCTTTCCGGTTTGGGTATCCAGCATTTCAATCACTGCAAAGTCGTTTTTTTCATTCAACCACTTTACTTTCTTGACTACACCACTGCGGTTCAAGCGCTATACCTCAAATGTCATTTTACCCGGCATGATACTGCCTACCTTCAATCGTAACGCAATCGTCTTCTGGACCTGTTCCACTTCTTGAGGATCATAACCGCCGGCAATTTCAAAGTGCGCGAAACGCCTTTGCGTTCCCTCTTCAAACTGGTCCATTTCGTAGTCGCGAAAGTACTTAAAAGTGGCTGATAACTTGGCTAGCTTTGGTTTGCCTGAATCGCAATCAGTATCTTGCGATGGGATAAGCAGGACTAAATCGACCTCTTTGACGCTTTCAATGAACGTTAAACTGACCGGCGCAAACACCACAATTTCTCTGCGTTCAATATAAGAAACAGGTACGGAAATAGGATTCTCCTTGTCTGCGATATTATCAATAAAAACCCCAGATACCAGGCCGATCTTTCTTTCGCTTAGCACAATATCTTTTACTGCTATCTTTGATGGAGACAGCAGTCGTTCCTTAATCTTTTTCATCATAAAAATTAACCCTTCCTTGGTTTGTTTTCGGTATGTTTACATGCTGGGTAGCGACTACACCCATAAAATTCAGAACGACTGGAACGCTTTAAGTATACGATTCCACTCTCACATGCGGGGCAGCGTCGGGCTGTCGACCATGTTTTATAATCAACCCCCAATTCCACCTCCACCTCTTCAACAAGGTGCCGAATCTTCCCTTGTAATCTTGCATTTAAATTAACCTTTCTATGTGTAAAGTTACGCAAGAACATCAACCTTTCAGCAAGGGTTTTGGCTAATGTGATTTGAACACGCTTTTTATTTTCATTCTTACGAGTCGGCATCAGAAGTCCTTGTAGTTAACGACGAACCCCGTTCGAGCGTGTGTTTTCAATAGGAATGCCAAGTTCGTGTTGCGGCAATGATTTTTCGAAATCGGGAATCGGTTCCCAGGGAAGCCCCTTGTTTTTAGCATTGAGCTTATGCGCGTCGTAGACTCTCTGAGCATAATCATCATCCGTCCCGCAAACCCCCATACAGACCCCGATGTCGATCTGCAAGCACATCCCTTTGCACGGCTTTCTGGCGTAAAAATCATCCATAAAATTTCCTTTCCATGAGAACACCTATTAATGATTGTATATCATTTTTTTGGGGATCTTGTTCAACTATATATCAGCATGGGAAGCCGGTCAATTCATGTTTATATTAGGTTATATTAATCCTAAGTGGGTTTTGTGTAAACTGTTTTTTACATAAAACCACCCAGCATTAGTTGAAGGAGGGTGGTTTCCGAATGTATAATGACTAAAATTAAAAAGGATTTTAATATGGCTGACTTAAGAAGCTTCTCGCAACTCATCGAAAAAGAAATCGCAATCCATGAGCACGACGTGGTACCTCGCTACATTCCAGATCTCAGAGACACGTTAAACGCTTGCTCTGTCTTGATGGATGTCATATACAATCAATATGATGACTTCAAACTCGTAGGGAAAGCCAAATCGCTCAAAAAAAGCCTTCCTACACTCGAAAAGTTAATGAATTTCATTCATTCAGACATAAAAAAGAATAGGCGCTGGTCTTTTTGGCATTTTATTGCCATCAACATCATCACTTCATTTGCGCATGAATACCTGATTTCAAAAAACAAGCACTCAACTATCGAGCTTGATAAACAAGAAACATGGAACTCCCCAAACTGGGAAATGGCTACGCTTTTTTTCTACTTTATCGCGAGCTCGCTATATAAAGACGAGTTGAATAAATTTATGAGCTTTCAAACCCAAACCGGCGTTGACATTGATACATTATCGCGCTTTCTCGTTCGCAAAATAAATCTCGTCAACGGCGCGGCGTAGACTGCAATGGACACTCAACACACCTCCGCATCGACGATGCGTCAAAATTGGCTTAACGCACAGACTGCGATGCTTACCTCTTTGTCAGCGGTTCATCCTGAATGTCGCCAATTTATTGAAAGCCTAAAAAAACGCATTGCAAACCGAGACATTAGTGATGATGCGGTCACCCAAGAAATGAACCGGTTAGGTCGTTACCTCATTCAAGAAAAAGATCTGCGAAGCCGGGAATACAGGATTGCCGCAGCAGAAATTAAATCTATTCTGAATAAAATTACGGCATCTAAACACCTTTCTGTGGAACAAAGGAAGCAACTGGATGCTTTGGACGTCGATAAATGCTCCTCTCCAACAGAGGCATTATCCTCTCTAGGCTTACTTTGTCGCTGCTTTGCCGATGAGTCTATCAAATTCCGAGAGTCATCCGCTGTCGTTGTCGGAGAAACGCATAAACATATACAACAACAGTCCGGCAACATTATTGCCGGAGATATATCTTGGTCGAGTAAAAAAATAATCAAATCACTCATACCTCTTCTTAAGCGGATAAATTTAACGTACCCTGGGCGAGGTATTATTGAAGCAAATCTACAAAAAGCGACAGCGCTTAACCAGATGTCGAATGTTGACTTTTTCGAAGCCCTTGATGTCATGGAGTCCACCACTCGTGAAGTGACAATTATTCAAGGTCTACGAGAGCAGGCTGAAGCCGAATATCTAAAGAGATTTCACTTACACCTAAAGAATATCCATTCATCACTTAAGTCAACGCTCTTAGGTAACACCACATTCACTGAAAAGACCAACGGTGAAACGAAGGGTTTTTTGGAAATGTTAGACCATTTCAAAGACGCGTCTGACGCTGAAACGGATCCGGAAAAGCTGAAAAAGTTGGTTTCGCACAATCTCGAATCACTTAACCTAAACTTTACGAAAATCATCTCAAGTCATGAGGCTCACATCCGGCAACAGCAGCGTGCGTTGAGCAGCCTTGAATCAGAAGTGCGGACACAGTCTCAACGGTATGCGGCGTCCCTAGAGGAGCAAAAAAAGCTAACGAAACTTGTAGAGTCGGCTACCGCTTTAGCAATGACAGATCAATTGACCGAGATCCCTAATCGTTTCTCATACACCCAAAGCATGAAAATCCTCGAACCGCAGCTGAGCCAACTTGATGACAAAGAACTGGAACGCTTTGGCCTTTGCGTCATAGATATCGACCATTTTAAAAACATTAATGACACTTATGGTCATGCCGCCGGCGACAAAATATTAAAAAACGTCGCCGAACTCTTAAAGCAGCTCATTAAGGGCGCGCATCTTCAACAAAAGGTTGAGCTCTATCGTTACGGAGGAGAGGAGTTTGTGCTTACTTACAAAAATATGCCACTAAAGGAAATGGCAAAATTCGCTGAGTTAGCACGCAAGAAAATGGTGACGACGCCCTTTTTTGTCAGCGAGAAGAAGACAATCAAGGTAACCTTCAGCGCCGGACTGGCCTCTTTCACACAGAACGACAAAAGGGGAGTGCACGTCTTTCAATTAGCAGACAAGGCGATGTATGAAGCGAAGCGTTCTGGCCGTGACAAAGTGTTATTATTCCAACGTGGTAAGCTAAAATACTTAAAAGGAGCTATTCCCATCACATCTAAAGGTGGGGAGGGGGCCCGGCGCACAGCTTGATGTGCTGCCGCCCGATGGCTTGCCGAGGCAGGCATTCTTTGATTAACGAGAAATGTTGTTAAAGCCCTCGCTTATCCCTTCAATAAGCATCCCCATTTTTTTCTTGAATTTATCATAATTAACCGTCACAGCAAAAGTGTATTCCTGACCCACTTCCATGATACTCAACCATGGTTGCCTAGCGTGAAAGAAACACATCGCCGAATGCTCATTCCCCAAGCTGTCGATAAAAAATACCGTCATATGCTCACCGGTCCTTGTCGCCTGCGCACGAGAAAACTTACCGTTAATAGCAAAAATAGGCGCTTCAAAACGTTGACCATAAGGTTCAAGTTTCTTCTGCTCATTAAGTAGTGTTAGGCCGTTTAAAATCTGCAAGCTGCCATCTTTAATTAAATGGTCAACCATTACCCTTGGATAAAAGTCGCCATCGTCCATTCCGGCATCTTTGGCGTCCTCTTTAACTGACCGATCAAACAGCTCTTGGAAGAGTGAGAATTGCTGCAACTCTATCGTTAACCCCATCGCGGCAGGGTGACCACCTGACTTGATAGAAGGGCAAAGCGGCTCTACTTTCTTCTTGACGATGTCTACTATACTCAGTCTATCGATACACCGTCCCGAACCAGAAATATGCCGTCCCGGTGAATCCGTCTCTTTTCTGTCGGATGGACTAAACACGATAGCGGGACAATTAAAGCGCTCTTTTATTCTACTGGCTACTATTCCATGGATCCCATGAGAGCCGTTCGGCAAATAAACAGACAATCCCCGCATCCCTTTTTCATAGTACTGTACAGAAGCATCCTCTAACGCCGCCTCCAGCATGGCGAGCTCTATATCTTTTCGCCGGTTATTTTTCACATTAAGCTGTTCATAGTAATAATTAGCTTCTTCAATGGTTTTTGACATCAAAAAATTCACAGCATTACTGCCGTCACCACCAGTCCTTGAGTCAGCGTTGATTGCGGGACCTAATTTGAAAGCCAGGTCTTGCGCGGTCAGCATATCTGCTGGCTTCCCCACTTTACGCTTTAACACATGCCACGCTGGGATAACTTCATTATTAATATCTTTTAACCCACGGCGAATAACGAAACGATTTATACCGCTCTTCAACGAGACGCAGTCTGCAACTGTCGCCAAACACGCGTACATTAGTAGTGAGCCTAGGTTAGGGGCCTCCGAAGGAAGCTCCCCCTCAGAGACCATGTGAGCGCGCGCTGCTGACATCACTAACAGTGCAACCATGCATCCACAGATAGTGGGGTCCTCAAAGTCATCATCCGGCCTTTGAGGATTAACGAAGGCCAGGGCTTCTGGACACATGTTTCCCTCATCAATATGGTGGTGGTCGGTCACGATAACATCAGCATGCTCATAGCCAAGTTCAGCCATTCGTTCTTTGTAGACACGCACCGTCTCTGAATCGTTAGAGCCTTGATCGGCGGTTATAACTAAGGTTGGTGGATTGTCTCCTGAATTCTCAAACATGGCCTCCATCGCAGGAAGAGAAAACCCATACCCAAGCTTCATCCGGTAGTTAACCCGGATCTTAACTTTATCTTCGTCAAACCCCATGTATTCTACGAGTGCTAATCTCATGACAACAGCGCTGGATATGCCATCGACATCAAAATCCGTCACCAAAGCGATGTGTTCGCCGGCTCTTTTCGCTTTCAAAATTCTATCTGCGGCAATATCAATATCTTTGAGCTTCCAGAGGTCCATATCGCCAATTGAGGGTTTTACAAGATCCTGATAAGCTCGCGCGGAAATATCTGTCGTCCTGTTGGCGGCGATAATAGAAACAACATTCGAACAACCACGGTCATGCATAGTTTTAAAGACACCCTGGTGTCTTTTTCTGAACTTCAATTCAGGCATTGGGACTTTAATGGCAGTGTTATTTATTTTTATCACGATGATGCGTTTCCTTGATTAGCATTGCTTCATTATATTTTAAAATCAGTTTGATTTAAACGAAAATATATTCTAATATTCAATATAACCAAATTACTAATCGGTGAATAGAGTGTCCACAAACAAAATGCTTACATTAAATAAAATTGGGGAAGCGACGAGCCCATTGTCGTCAACCATCGCTTTACCTTTCACTCTGCCTGGGCGAGGATCTAATTCTTTCTCGATGCCTGCCATTTTATACTACTTAGCCAAGGCGAGAACACTACAGAAACTCGGTATTTCTGATGAGTCTGAGGCGTTAAATAGTCATATTGACGGATACTTAGAAGCCACCCGGGTTATGATTAAAGATACCGCTCGGGAGGTCTATGCCAAGTTAGAAATCAGCAGCGGGGGGAAACGAGATAAATCCGTTCGTATCCAAAATGTCCTTCTTGGAAAACTCCTTGATGAGACTAGCACGGCAGTTAACGAATACAGTACAGGATCAATCGACATTAACGCGACGGCCGCGCAAAAGAACATTACCATTCCTAATTACCTTTATGAGCGATACTGCAACATGATTGGTTCTAAAATGGCTACGATCTCTTACATCAATCAGACCATGCGAGAGATTACTGAAACGTTGCGTCGAGAAGGATTTATTGAGACCAACGGTAAAACTGTCATCGGTCCACCTTCAAACTCTTCATGGGCACGTAAACTTCATAATAAAATGATCATAAAATTAGTTGAGATGAGCTTAAGTAAAGAGGTTAGAAATGGCTTACTTGATATTAATATGTGTCGGGATGTAAAGCTGGAAATCTTGTATCAAAAACATCTCCTGGTTGAATAGGGGTACCGCCGATAGCCGGCGGTAAATCCTTAAAAATCAAAACATCCTCAATTGATTCTCCTTTCTGATAACGCCATCTTTGCGAACTGGAGGAACATTAACGTTCGGATCGACGGTCGGGAGCTCTTTCTTAAGAACTGGCCGCTCCTCACCTTCCATCACCGGTGTTATTTCCGGAACACAAACAGGCTCTATCTCAGGTGAATCAGGATTGAGTAACGCCTCAGATACCGAATTGATATAAGGCCGGAAATCACCTCCATGAAGACCACTCTCTACTGCGTAGAGAAGTACGCTCGTTCCGGGTGTTACCAACGCATCCCAATTAACTCCCTCATATTGTGGGAATACAAAATGCGCATTTCCAAACGCTTCCATTCCTTGAAGTACCGCAGAAGCAACATTCTCTGACACTCGTGCGTTCTGTATCCAACGAGTAATTGAGACTCGGCTGTTTTCGTAATCTTGACGGGCGTTCTCGTAACCCAAAACATTCTCCTTGCTAAACGCTGGCGTTTCCGCCGCATGTTTTTTAGCAAGGGAAAGCGCAATACTGACCCCTTGTTCCTTAGCATCATACCCATCTTCGTGTGGATAAGTAGTAAGCACCATTTCTGATGAATTATTAAATTTCACTGCTTTCGTTCGCGATTGTTCCCCTTTTTTACCTGCAGTCATAAACTCATTGACAAGGGCAGCTCTGAGTAGGTCACAACCCGCATCAGAAAATCGTGAGCTAAACGTCACCCCATCTTTTACGCTCTCCGTTTTAACGTTGAAATACGTCTGACTCAAATAAAGAGAGTAAGGGGATTGCTCTCCAATTACGTTTGCCAAAGAACCGTCAGAAAACACGTTCGCCTTTTTCTCATCAATCTCCGCCATCGTATTTTTTGAGATAGCGTCCAGAAGCCCATTCTGGCTAGCTAAAACTTTTTCTAACGCAGAAGACACTACCTGATCACTCACGTTTTCGCCTTTTGTGTAGACCAGGTTCAAGAAGGCGGTCAGTGGGGTCATCGCTCCATCCTCCTCAATCCCTCTATAAAAATTAGGATGACGGATATGTCTACTAGGATAACGTCGGTCACGAGTCCCTTGATGTGCGGGGTGGCGGCTCAGCCCAACCAAAAACCACTTCAAGCGTTCTTCGACTATTGGATTGGGAGTGACGTTCTTGGACCAACGCCATCGCTTAGAGGTGTCATCCCTGCTAAGGCTCTCTGGTGCATCAAAATTATCGATATAATCATGGACCTCCATTTCCGTAATGCCCAGCGTATCCAATAACCCTGACTGAAACATCTCCATAGCAATTTCACTCTCATGGTCGAGCATTTCTGGCATATACGCTCTAATGTTGAACCCGGAAGAAGTGATTTCATCATGCTTAGAGTAAATATATCTTCTCAATTCATCATCACCGAGCTCACTAAACCTAACCGCTTTAAGATGCGTGCTCGCACTCTCAACATAACCAGGAGTAAGATGTCCGCTTACCAACTTTATTTCTTTGGATGCGTACGCGAGAAAATGCATGGCGGCAATGACGTACTGATCATCAAGTGGCAAGTGCGTTATGCTGCCCATTGAGTCAGAAAAAGATGTTACCTGTTCATAAGAAGCCGTTAACACCTCGCGGTAACGCTTGTACAAGTCACTATTGAGAAACCCATCTCTCGTCGGTAACGCGATACCCTGGTAGTGGTTCAATGGGGGGCGTTCTTTTTTACCAGCATCGGGCCATGACCGTAGTGTGTTGACTGCCATAGATTTCATCAGTAAATCCAAGTGTGCCTCACTCGGGTGAAGAGCCTCGGCCAATAACCCAAAACTTCTTCTCGCATGATCAACAAGGGTTCGGTGCCCTAGAAAAACATCAATAGGGCGCTTCTCTTCAACGTGTTCCACTAAATCTAGCAACGCTGATATTTGACCAGTAAATAAGGGGTAGGTTTGCCTTCCCGGCTTTTTCCCCGTACCTTTATCCCCCAATCGGAATAATGCATTCTGAAGCAAAGAAATAAGCTCACCTTCTTGGAATACGCCGGTATCATTTCCTTTTTCGTAAAAAGCACGCAGTGAGCTCTGTTCAAGTTTCGCTAACACCGCATACTGTTTTTCCAGTTCAAGGGTAGATACGGAACTCCCTTTTTTGTTGTTCCCTCGCCGCTTCACGTAGTTTGACGAAAGAGCAGACAACTCCCCCTTTTCCCAACGTTCCATTAAACGTCTGGACACTTCCGGATTCGGTTTATAGAAATAGTCATGAGTGTAATCACGAACCATTTCCAACTCATCGGGACTCCACTTATCTAACTCAAAATAAATGAGTTTTTGATAAAGTGAATTCGTTCCTAAATAATCATCAATGGGCGAGACCATCCTTATGTCAAACGCAAGCTTTTCATCATCGTCCTCGTTCTCTTTGACTTCCGCAATACGCACCCGCTCGGCAAAGCTCTCGATCGATTCGCCATTTTGGTAATGGTGCCGGTTGAGTAGAAATCCAATTTCTCCTACCCGCGCTATAATCTCCCTATCACTTAGCAATGTTGAAGAAAGCCCTGCTCCCCCCGCGACACCATCGAGCATTGAACTAAACGCTAATCTATCTATTTTTCCCGCCATATACTCGGCGATATAATTTCTAAGCCCGTTTTGCTCCATGCCTGTTACTTTGTCCAAAATAGGACGGTCTTGAAAATGCGTAATCTCATGAGCAATTGAGGTGGGATGGTCGACGTCAAAGGCTACTATTTTTAGGTTAGCATTAGCGAATCCTCGTGAGGGGGTATAGGACTCCTCTCCATCGTTATTCACATATGCAGCCAGACCACAAACACCGTAACCACCTAATAATCGACCTTTTAATTCGAATGCATCCGGAACGTCCAAATTCATTTTCTTTATTTCAACCAGGACATCATGAAATTTAACTAAAGGAATGCTTTGATCAATTTCAATACCTTTAATAAAAGGGATCTCTTTCAACATTGCGTTTATTCTCTTCAGTAGGTCTGGGTTGTTTTTATGCTTTGATGAAATCTGCAGTACACCGTCTACCCGTGAAATGTACGTGGACGTTTTCACCACACCATCAACCATCGCCCGTCCCGATGAGACACGTTCAAGGAACTCCGCTTTCTGTCCAGAACCCAAGGTCATTTTGAAATTTTGGACATCAAGGCAGGTGTCCATTAGGCGCTCTACAAACGGGGTCCATTTGTCAGCCATAGTTAAAACAGCGACGTAGTTCATTCTTTCGCTAAAAGGGGATTGAAGGCTTGGGATTGTGTTTTTGTCGAGCGCACGCAGTTTCCTGGTGATTTGACGAAACCCTTCAAAGTCAAACTCAGGGCCATAATTGCTAAAAGCGGCCTCATACACTCTGTCACTGATTTGGGATGGCGTTTTACGGTGTAATTGGTCACCTTTACGGATGGTGACCCCAAAAAGAGTTATCGATTTACTGCCGGGGTCATAGTGACCTTTAAACAATTCTCGTAAATCATTATTAACACTGGTTACTTCCGGTACGATATGACCTTCAGCGCCGCTCAACACACCAGCAACCTCAATGATCTTTTCTGCAGTTTTTAGCAGATCCGAGGCAAGGGATGATAAAACGTCATTTAACGGTGTGGACGCCGATAAATAAGACACTTTATTGACGAGAAAAGGCATGTCTTTTAACGCCAACAGTTCGACAAGAGATTTTGCATTAACTGCCATTTTATCAACGTCACGCATCGTCCCTGATTGCTTTAGCTTAGCCATTCAAAATCCCTATCAATTACTCTAACTTGATATTATCACATTAAATGTTGGGATTTATCAGGAAGGGAATTAATGCATTCTCACGCGAAAACACTTAACGTTTCACCATCGGGTTAAATATTTTTATGGCCAGTTCATCCGAGGTCATGGTGTTTTTAAATGCCCGCATTAAAATTTCATTTTGAATCCGACGGCTAAATGAACCGCCAGTTTTTAATTTATTTGGCGACATTCCCTCAACCACTTTCAGAACATCGTCAATAACCTCCCTTACATAGGGGTTTACATGCTTATATTCCGTATTAGGGTTAAGCCCATCTTTTTCTAATATCCACCGACAAAGATAAGCGTGGATCGTGACTGAAGGGGAACGCATATGCGTGACGGTATGCGCTTTGTTTTTTAACGTTTTTACAACGAGGTTATCTTCCGTGACTTCTAAATACTCATCCCATACAACGTGTCGAAAGATGAGCTCTTGCAACGTATTCGCGACCGATATATCCCGTCCTTTCTCCGCCTCCTCATGTGCAAAAATAAGTATATCGGTAAGATAACGCCTTACTATCTCATTTAACCCTTTTTCAACCTGCCGATTTTCTTCTTTAACGATCCCCATTTCACTCATGTAGCGAACTTTAAGGGCACTATAAAGAATTAAAGGTATTGTCGTGCCACACTGCTTTTTATTGAAGAATAAAGGAACGCGATGAATGTGGTTAATGTTTACTAGAAGGGGGGAAGCTAGCGCCTCTATTGTTGTATGTTGCCCTAGCCTTTTGGCGTTTGTTGTTTTAGTTAAAGCCTGCATTCAGACACCCTAAACGTCATTAATATAACCAAAGCTTAACATTAGCAAGCTGGCTTATCAATGTTTTATTTCAATAAACACCGGATGCTTGCATTTTTTTTGATTGCATATCGACATTAATTAAGCGACCAAATTCCCTCGTTTCTCTTAACTGCTTAAAACCCTCTATCTGCTGCTTGATAAACCGATTCGTTGGGCTAACCATAAAGTGATTATCAACAGTTCGACGACCCTCCTTAATTTTTACTAAATCACGGGAAGGGATGAATTTCTCAATAATGCCGACCTCATAGAGCTCTTCGAGCGCCTTAAGAATATTGTTTTTTCTTTTCGTTACATTTGAGAGAAGTGGGCAACCTGACGCCAAGATTGTCTCGTTCTGTTCAACAATTCTGTAATGACCCGTTTGCTGTTTTTTATTGGCCTGCTGCCAATAATGAGTGAATTGCTTATATAGAAAGCGAGCTATGGGACTTTTCATTGATAGCGCACATTGGGCATCGTAACTACGGTAGTGGCCCTCCAATATTCGCTGACTCGCTCGCTGGTCAAACAAAACGAAGTTGATTCGATCGCTTCGGATC
Organism: Alteromonas sp. 14N.309.X.WAT.G.H12; assembly: GCF_036697315.1. Lineage (NCBI taxonomy): Bacteria > Pseudomonadati > Pseudomonadota > Gammaproteobacteria > Alteromonadales > Alteromonadaceae > Alteromonas > Alteromonas sp. 14N.309.X.WAT.G.H12. The sequence continues at coordinate 258,671 of NZ_JBAHZB010000001.1, read as the reverse complement.
TGATCGGTAGGGTGTCGATTCGGCATACTATCGAGTTCCGACACGATATAACCACGCGTGCGGGTCCTGTCCTCTTCGTTAATATAACGATATTTCGAAAGCGCAAGAACATCTAATCCTTCTCTAAGTTCAGAGAGGCGATACTCCTTTGACATCTTTTTCAATTCTCGACGGAGTTGATAAAGCGTAAAATAAACACCAAGACTGTTGGTTTTCTGGTCATACCGATATCCGGGCTCTCCACGCTCAATACTAAACTCGCCATTTTGGGCGAAAAGGATCAAACAATCTTCAATTAACGATTCTCGTGTACCAGGGTAGACCGCGTACTGAACCATGTAGGGAGAACCATCTTGATTTTCTTTTCCATCAGGCGAGGGGAAAGATAGCGTCGCAGGATGTATTTCATAACGTTCAGAACCGTTCATTACTATCGTTTTGATGAGTGGGCTTGACTGCTTAGAAAGGGGAGTTTTCTTTTCGACATTGCCATGAAGGAAACGAGGCTCTAGGTCATAATTGAGAAGCGTGTTGCCTCTCCCGCAGGAAATAGAAAATATATGCAACTGCTTTTGAGTGTTTGTAAATAAGGCGTTATCCATAACGTCATTTGTTTTTGATTGAGTTTCCACTTTCGCCAACATCCATGTTTGCTTTGGGCCTAATAATACACATTTGATAATCGAAAGTAAAACAAACAGGATCTTGAAATGATCCGGCGGGGCTGACGAAGAAAAAGGAGAGAGTTACTAAAGAGCGAGAATGAAAGAGAACATCTTTTATACTTACTTTAATATAGTTAGAGAGTTTAGAGGGAAGCCTATAAAGCTAAATAAAACAACAATATAAATGCAATGCATTACCTCAAACCCCCGTTAACTTTTCCTCAAACCCCTCTCCAAAACGATAGTCAAATACGAATTGTCAGTCCAAGAGATGCGATAATGTAAAACCAATTTCTTAATTGCCTCATTTTCATTGTTAACACGCCTTATCATTTTTTTTTCTTAGAGAAAATTTATTCGATGCAACTGGAGTACAATAAATTCATCATTATACATTTTTTTGTTTATACAAAGCGGAGCGAAGAGGCGTGTACCGACTATGAGTGAGATAGAAACAACGATCATTATCCCATCATCCTGTGAGAGCAAAAACAAGACGGCGATCCTTAATGCAATCAATAGCGTCATAGAGAGCGAAGGCGGGGCTGCTTGCGTCGTTTTTATTGCGAACGGCCAAAATGTCGATATTGATTTGCTGACGCAGATTGATGCTTTGACCGGAGTAGAGACCGTTTTGTTAAAAGAGCCCTCCGCGTCCAACGCAGTGAAGTACGGCGTGAAACATTATGTAAAAACCCCTTTTTTTGGCTTTCTTGATGATGATGACTATTACCTTCCTGGTGCAATCGCCCAGCGGCAGGCTTTGTTAAAGGCAAGCCCTGAGATCGACGTTGCGGTTGGGTTGGCTTTAAGAGAGCGGGATGGTGACTTAAAGCCTCAGTTGTCCAAATCAGAGATTGAGTTATGCCGGGATGCGCCCTTTAGGGCTATGTTGGAGCGTGGAGTGAATTGGTTGACAAGTTCCGCAGGCCTTTATAGGTCTTCACGCATTGGCAATGCCTATTTCGAAGAGCCAACACGCTTTTTTGAATGGACCTACCTGGCAGTTAAGATGATGATTGATCATGTCTCTTTCAGTTTCTCCGGGGTAACGGATCACGTTATTGTAGATAGCCCTAATTCTCTTTCAAAAAGCAGTGATTACCGTCGTTACGAGAGCGTGTTTTTTGAGATATTAAAGATATTACCTCTGACGCATGAGCAACGAGACTGTCTCTCGATTCGGGAGGCGGATTATTATCATTCTGTATATGATGAGTTGAGGAAGAGTGGTCAACGGGTTTTGGCGCTCAAGGCTCACTTAAAGTCAATGCGCTCTTGGTCCGGATTTAAAAAGTATGCCTTAAGTACAAGGAAAATAGTGTGTTAAGTAAATTGTTATGGTCTAAATATTGCTTTATTTCTTTATTGATTTCTAATTGAGGTATAAGAAAATGATGACATGGAAAAGCTTAATTTGGTGTTTTGTCGGGTTGTACACAACCCTACCAGGAGTCTCGCAGGCTGAGTGGTTACTCCAGGATTACTCCAATACCGAAAACTTGTCGAACGAGACGATTACACTCGTTTTTACCGGCCTAGAAGAGCACAGTTACGTCATGTTGAACTGGAACTTGTATCTTATCGACACTTGGGATGGGTACAATGAAGAACTTTCTTATGCTACCGATTATTGGGGGTTTTCCGTAGATGGAGAGTCGTATTCTTGGTCTTTTGCGGCGTATGGTTCGATGAACTCAGACGTCGACACCAACCCGGACGATAGCGGTGTAAAGTACCAATCCGGATCTTCCTTTTACGAAAGCGCTCCCGTAATAAGCTACACTGACTCAATCTATTATTACGACAATTATAATGGAGGTTGGATTTTCGAACATGACTCGGACACACTAACCATCACATTTTTCGCCTACGGATTGCAGAATATCTACGATGAGTCTTGGGCGATTGACGAGCTGTATATAGCCACGGCAACGGATGCAGAGACGCTGCTGTCTTTGGGCAACTTGCAGGACGTTAGCGAACCTATGTCGCCAGCGGCGTTGTTTAGTTTTTTGTTGTTTGGCTTATGGGGTCGTCGGCCTCGCTTATTTAAGCAAGGAATCTCCGTCCTTCCCCAAAACGTGGGCGGAGAGGATGTCAAGAACGGCTATAACGGTTGATATTAACGGTCGGTTTCCGTGGGTTTAAAGCCAAGGGCATGAGGGGAGTGCAGCTTTCTTTTCCAATTGGGATCCCGAATAACCCTGTCGAGTAATGCTAAGTCGTCAGGGTGAAGCGTTAGGTTAATACTATCTATTTGGGGGGGGCGTCCAATAAATCGCATAAAAAACCATTGTTCTAACTGCACTTCAAGTGCAACTGAAATTTCGACCTCGGGCCAAACGGCCAATGACGCCATGTCAATGTCACAATCCTTAAAGATGAGACGAAGGGATGGGAGTGAGATTTCGACACGAAAAAGGTTTTTTAGGTATTCGCCAAGTGTTTCAAGAAGCGATTCGTTAACTTCAATTTTAGTCATTTTCCTGCCTGGTAATTAGTTATAAGCACAGTTAATTTCATTCAGTATATCACCAAGTAAACCCATTTTATGATGAGTTTCCATAATTAAATAAGCGACTCCTTTCGTTGGGTGATGCAAGTTAATCTACATTTATACAATTATACTTCTATTTAATTATTTTTTTGATAAAGAAAAAAAATATAACTAGAATTGTAATGGAAATGAAACTTCATAGCTATTAGGGTTCGCCATTCCGTTGGCGTGCAAGTGTGATATCTATTTACGCGGAAGCATTATTATATGAATATTAGAAGGCTTAGAGGGCTGTTAAGTATCGGATTGCCCCTGTGCGTCACACCGGTGTTGGCAGAGGATGCCAGCATTATGGACTTCGATCTGGACACATCAAGTTGGGAAGAGTTCGGTGACGATTGGCGCTATGCTCGTCCTTATGACCAAAGCTGTGATTATATGGAAACGCAATCAAAACTTTGCAAAGGAACGCATCGTTTTTACATGTATTACAACAGTCAAAACAATGATCATATTGGTTGGTTGCGTTATGGGTATTTTGTACCAACCGGTGAATTCAGCATCGATGGCAATGCATTAAGAGTGGTGTATACCGGCGGCGCAAAATCTGACGATGACGGAGAAACGGTAGAGCTGGGTGAAGAGATCCGCGGTTATTACCAGTATTTAGATGCTTACGCTGAAAAAGGCGATGCCGTGTTTGCCGACGAAACCCTTCCAGCCACACCGACAATATACTACCATGATCATTACACCACCTCATCGCTAGGTATTTTTGATGATGCCAACCGCTTTACAACATATGTGTGGCGAGGTAGGGATGATGATCCTTACGTACAGTACGACCGCGATGAAAGCGATGTATCCACCGCCAGTAGAACCTTAGCCTGGTATCCATTTATTGATTCCGCCGTTTCGTCACACTATTACCATCAAGTATCAAATCGCGCCTTTGGGGGCTGGTTGAAAGCGGAGTTTGATGCCAACCCTACACATACTAATGCAGGAATAACAAATGACAACGGGTCTTTACCGTTAGGCGGTAACCATTACCCTTACGATGCCTATTCCTATTTTGAAAACGTCGCCAGCTTTGCCGTTCGGTTTCTTGGCCTTGAGGATTCCGACTCTCCCGCATCAGTTGTTACGGACGAATGGACGAAAAGCGATGTTAAGTATGAAAATGACTATACGATATCAAGTTTAGGGGTGAGTTATGACCCGGTAACCGGCAACTTCGACATCAGCTTTGAAGATAAATACCGTTGCCTTGATTGCGCTGCTAAATATGAAGTGAGATACAGCTTCTCTTCTATTGATGTAAGTAATTTTGATCAGGCCAGTGAGTTTGAGTCGGTGGAAAACTTCTTTTCTAATGATGATAACGAAGCTGGGGAAATTACTAAGCCGAATAATGGGTACAACCAGAATTGGGCTTATTTGATTTTGCCCTACGATGACGCCGTACGCTTCAAGTCGGGGGACCCGATATATTTCGCGGTAAAAGACATTAGCGATCGGGATTTTGATTATGACATCACCGATGACGAACTGGTATCCACCCCGTGGGGCGAATACAGACAACGTGATTTAATCAGAACGTTACAAGTCGATTATCACGAAACGCCTATAGCCCTCGACAATGACGGCAATACGGTAGATTACACACCGCTAGGCGGACAGATAGGGATCAGTATTGAAATAGACAGGGACGGCCTTGTCGCCTTCATGAATAACCCTCCACTCTATAACGAAACGGGCTACCTTGAAAGCAATTGGTTTTCCGTCGGTGATGATACCGGTGATGCGACGGAGTATTGCAGCGTCAATCTGGAATGTGAAGAATATGTTTTAGCGGATTTAGTGACGGGTTCAGTTGGAACCAACGATTTTGCCACATTGACGGAAAGCACTCAGGAAATGGCCGTGGAGGACTTTGAGGGTAACGCCATTTCATCGAAAGAAGTCTACAATCAAATCGTCGTTGAAGGGGCGGGGATTACACTTGACCCAACCGACACGATCACGTTCACGATTAAGAATGTTTCGGGCACGTCGGGGAAAGTGACACCCCGGGTCACCAGTTATATCAATGGGCGTCCTGAATTGATGAACAGCAAGCGTTACTATCAGCTTACCCAAACAGTCGATGATGAAGAGGAGATGGACTGGGTTGTGCCTGCTTCTGATTTTGCGGGTGAGTCTTTAACATCGGTGCTGATCAGTATTCCGCAATCAGCGGATTATGAGGTTACATCCATTAAATTAAATACCATGCAGGAGATTTCATGCTCTGGGTGCGGTGACCTGTTGGTCGACTATTTTGAGGATGGGGGAGCGACACATACATTTGGTTATGAAACCTGGACCAATGTAGTGAACCACACTTACACAAAACAAATCGGGGATGGTTACGGGATTGCTGTAGGCAGTAACTCTGGATATGACTCTGTGGCGATAACCGGTGAAACAGCATTAACCGACGATACCGCAACGGCGCATGTAGTCTGGTTAAACTACAGTGATGAGACATACACCTTCACCCCTCGTTATAACTTGAATGAGGTGGGTCGGCCGGGATTGACTACGACCGAGTGGTATGACAGCAATGAGGTTGTTATTGCGCCAGGTGGTAGCGCTGAACAACTGGTTCCTATCGACACGTCAACAAGAGTGATCAATATTAACGTGGGCATTGATAATCCGGGCGATTTGTCTTTAGACAAGATCACAATTACGGATTGATAACATCTGATAATTTCTGGATTTGCAACAAAAGCGTCTCGGCGCTTTTGTTGTTATTACGTCTTCAGGAAAGGGAGACCATAAAACGAGCACCGATTTGTGATACTATACTCAACGAATCAAAAGGATTTGAGTCGACTTAAAAAAAGGATTTTTCATGAGTTTTATCGGGATTGAAATAGCAGACCTCCCAAACTTAGAGGGTAAAATGGGCGCATTCGCCAAGCTCGAAACAAAAGGGCGCTGGGGTTTTCTGTCGAACCAGGATGTAAAAACCACTCATTGCTTAGGTTATGACATTCATTATGTCGGGCAAATGATTCTTCCAACCGACCCTCAAAATGTCTTTGACGCTCTTTCCCAGGCGAAAGGGACATTTGCGTATTACTTTGTGCAAGAAAGCATGGTGAATGTAGGAACGGACCCGATGGGTTTTTACCCACTTTATTATACAGACAATGCACATCTCCCCTTAGCTTTTTCGACATCCATCACACACCTTAAACGTAGGTTTAGGTCTTTAACACCAAATTGGGACGCGTGGAACCTGTTATTTAACGACGGGCATTTATTAGGGAAAATGACGACAATAAAGGAGTTTAGTCGCCTTCGCGAAGGGGAGGTACTTGTTTTTCCTCTCCACCCCTCGGGCAAGAGCAATCCCGAAATCCAAAGGTTTTCTTTCTATCATACGCCGGGGCCAGTTAGTGATAAGGATTTTGTAATGCGTGGAAATGCCCTCTTGTCCGATACGATGGAGGCGCTGATGAGAGATGAGCAGAATGTCGTTATCCCGTTATCCGCAGGTCATGATTCGCGTCGCTTGGCAGCCACAGCCAAACATCTTGACATACCTTTTAGCTCGATAACCCAATCGGTAAGAAATCCTCTAAATTATGATGTGGATACACTGGTGGCGAAGCAATTGGCCGACATGTTGTCACTACCGGAGGAACGGTACCGCCACCTCCCTATGCCTAACCGACGTGACAGTATTACACAAATGTTAGAGAAAGATTATTGGACAGGTTTTGAAACTCCTTCTCATGAATGGTCAATGAATATCGTTCACGCCACGCCCAGTAGCAGCTTGGTCTGTGACGGTATAGTGGGGGACCAGATAGTGACCAGCAGTTTGTATTACAATGCGCCAGAGAAAATGGATGCATTGCTTCAAAATAATGGAGCCTATGTTGACCACTTGATAAAGGAGAACTCGCCTTTACCACTCAAAAGAGAGGCGCAGGAACGACGTAGAGCGCTGATTACTTCGACCCTCAATGAATACGCTTGTGATCAGCATGCGATTGTACGTTATACTGTGTTTAATCGTACACGACGCAGCACTGCGGCATGGTACTACCCGTTTTTAAGTAAAGGAAGTCGGGTTTGCTTACCTTATGCCGATGTCGCGTTTTTCCACCACGGTCTAACGATGCCTCTCGACAAAAAAAAGGACCGGTTATGGCAAAAAATATGTCTTGAAGCCATCAATCCGGACATCGCTGGGCTTCATTCCACCCGGGACAGGCTTCCCGCTGAATACTGGCGAAATCAAGGTGCCAGTTATGTCCCTAGCAAAAAATTACCTTTTACGCAAAAACAGGTTGAAGTTCCAACCAAGGTCTTTCGTTGTTTGGAGAGAAGTCTCAAAGAGCGCATAATGGACACCGTTGGCTTGCACCTTATGCCTAACGTGGCATTAAAGCATCAGGCTTGGCGGTACCTGCCGTTACAACGTTGCGCTCTTTTCCTGGATTGGTTGAAAGAGGATGAGACCGCCTTGCCTGTACTCAGTAATGAGATGCCGGCATTTGTGAAAGAACGTGCACGTTAATTGGTAGAACAATAAGGCAAATCAAATGGGAATTTGGTATCACGGAAGTAAACAACAGGTTGATGTTTTGGATGTGAACAAGTCATCGGGCATGAATTTGTGGGGCGGGAGAGGCAGTTATTTGACTCAGAATAAGCGGGTCGCCGCTATGTTCGGACCGTGTGTTAACCGGTTTGAAATCGGCGATTTAGATGTTTTAAATACGGACAATGAAATTCATGATAACGATTTTTCGGCAGTTAATTCTATACTAAATGCGAATGTCCCTTTTATGACTCTTGCCCATGCTGACGTCAAAAGCTACGGTGAAGCCATGGCTTTGTGTGCTCAATTCGGATTGGGGAACAAGGAAACCGCGGTTCAAATATTTCAGGAAGTCTTGGGGTTTGATGCACTTCTAACAGAGGATGTGACTAGCGTGTTGCGGGGTGGGGCGATTAACGAGGGGGACTTGCTAATCCTTCTTTCACCAGAAAAAGCCCAATTTCTTGACGCGGAATATGTGCGGGTGCCAAATGGAGTGTTTTTCCATGGAGGCCGCAGTGAACAACCGATCCAACGTTTCGTACATGGCATATATCCCGCCAAGAGTGGTATTGAAGGGCTGGGGTGCGTCTCTGTGGAGCGACACGCATTCTTCTTCTCATCAGTTCCGGCAATGTCATCTGAATATGGGAACGTTCACGCTTATGCGCTTCCCACTAGTGGGTTCTTGGATATCAGGAATGACCTTTCTGCGGAGGATGCAGCAAAACTGGAGCAGGTAGGGATCAATACCCGTTGGATTGACGGCATGCCGACAGAATCGAAATGGCAAATTTTTGATGGAGAAGACGGCGATGCTTTGTCTGCCGCAATAAGAGAACTGGGGTATTGTGGTGTGGATTATTGGGAGTGCGACAAAAAAGGCATCCTACGGCATTGTCGTGCCGTTGTGGATAGTGAGATCCCAAAACCCCTCCCAATCCCGACAGAGGTGATATCCCAATTGGATGTTGTCTTATCGGTTGTTGACGCATTAAAGGAAGTGTCAAATGAAATCGAGAGCGCCAATGACAACGGGGTATCTAGCGTATTGATTAATGACATATTGGCTAATTTTGGATTGAAAGGCGATTCAGAGCGCCTTTTTACGCTGCTGAAGCGGTCTGATCATGAGGGGCTTGTCGAGGCCATTTCGATATCGAACCCAACTTTTTGTACTGGTGACGAGCCGAATGTCGACTTGTCAGTCCACTGCCGAGATACTATGCGTGTCAGGCGAAGTTGCTGATATCGCGTTCGCTGAACTTGTCGTCAAAAAATCTCCCGACCGACGTCGACCCAATTTAAAACAGACTGCGTTCTCCCCTTCGCCCGGATCGCAAACTGGGCTTTATAGAGTCGCGGTTGTGCTACTATTTGCGCGATATCTTCCATCACCTCATGCAGTCTTTTTCGTACATCCTCATTCGTGACTCTCTTTACAACAAACCCTTGTTTTAGGGCGTGAGTTTGTTTCGCTCGGTCATTTTTAAACGCATCTTTGGAGCGGTGAAATCCAAACCCGTCAGCTTCAACAAGGCAAGTATATCCGATGAGCATTTGCCGTTGGCCATTTCCATCAGCAATGTTAATTTTTCTGAACGGAGAAATTAAAGCAAAATCAAAGCGCCAGTCTTTCGTTCCTCCATCGATAATCAACTCCGTTAACAGCATGCCGCCATCGTTATAGCGGCCATACTTTGCTTCAAGTTGTTGGTAAAGCGCAACGAAGGGGTCCGTTGATGGCCAGGGGCAGTAAGTCAACCCATTAGCTGTATGCATCACCCGAGCACGTTTAGTTTCCCCTTTGGAGTAGGAACGTGCCGAACCTTTCGACTCATGGGCTTCAATGCGACTCGGTCGGGTTTGATTGTTAAATCCACCCTGTTGTTTTAACAGCGCCTCAATTTGTTTTTTTGCACTAAGCCCAAGCTTATTGATGTCGTCCTTGCTTTTAATACGCATTAATAAAGTCTCTGTCCTTAACATCGCGTGGAAATGATATTTTCATATTAATATAACCAAGCTACAAAATCAACGTGTGTGCGGTGATTAATGAGGGACACTTCAAACAAAGTGCTTACAAAATTAATGAAAATAAACCTCAGAGAGGACGGGAGCAGTTTCGCCGCAACAGTGGTGTTACGACGACAGTTTCATTGCAAGACAGGGACATTAATAACTAGCCCAAAAGAGGCTCAAGTTCTTCTCTAAAAGGGGAGTCTAGGGCCGGTAACGCTTGTTCGTGAAAAGCGTTAAAAAAATCAATCAAAGGCAAACAAAGCATGCCGTTTTCGGCATTGAGGGTTATCCATTCAGGTTTGTATGGGTTGACTGATTGGGAAACGGTGTAATACCCATTAGGAATGAGTGGCGCAGGAGCGTTAAGGGGGGCTTTCAGTGTATGGGGCGTATCAAATAAGCTAAGGAGGCGATCTCGCATTGCAGTTTCGCACGCTTGGGAAGCGAAGGTCGCACGTCCGTCGGCACTCAATGTTAACATGTTGGCATGGGCCAGTAAAAAATCAGATAGGGTGGGGGTTTGGGTCATAAATACATCCTTGTTAATTCAATAATTACTCATCATGAGTCTGGAATCATATTAACATGACAGGAAAAATTAAATCCAATAAATTCCCAAATTTCTGTCGCCGTTTTTCGAACGGATATATACGGGTTCCTGCACCTCAAAAGAAGTGTAAAATAATTTTTAATACCCGGATTATGTAAGGTGTCCATAGCGGGCTACGCGATCTTGATTCCCGGCCTCAATAATCCGCTGAGTTTGTGTGTGGGCACGATGGTAAGTACAAAGTTAAGCGTCAAGAACGAGTAAAGATATTTTTTAATATAACGTTCTTTACCTTTTGATGTTTGACGCACTCATTATGTCGTGATTTAATATAACAAAGATTGAGCCAATGGTTCATATTCAACAAACAAACGGGTAAATACATGGATGTTGTCACAGCGAGGCAAGCGATAGTAAATAAAGAGCAGGCCGCCATCGGGTATGAATTGCTTTTTCGCGACAGGCAAACTAATAGCTTCTCGTTTGGGATGGATCCTTATGTGGCGACGTGCAAGTTGATAGACCAAACTCACCTTAACTTTGGGCTGTCTGAGTTAAGCCTTGGAAAGCGAGCATTCATTAATTTTTCGGAAAAATGCTTACTTCAAGACTCCCCTTATTTGATGTCACCAAAAAACATCGTTGTCGAAGTGTTGGAGTCGGTTAGGCCCACTGATGCAATCTTTAAAAAAGTAAAAACCCTCTTTAAGGAAGGTTACACGATTGCACTCGATGATTTTGTTTTCAACCCAAAGTGGCAGCGATTTCTCCCCTTCGTCCAAATCATTAAAGTCGACATATCGCAAATGCCGATGGATAGCATCTCACCATTCATGAACAACCTAATGGCGTCTCAAAAGGGGCGTAAAACTCCACTCTTTTTTCTTGCTGAGCGTATTGAGACCGAAACGGATTTCCTCCAGGCGAAAGAGGTCGGGTTTGACTATTTTCAAGGTTATTATTTTTCCCGCCCTGAAATGTATTTTTATAAAGATGTTGATGTGTCACAGTTTGTACTAATGGCGTTATATGAAGCACTTTTTGTTCCGGACATTAACATGGATGAAATTGCTTGTTTTTTCCGCAGCGATGAGGCGTTAACATATAAGCTACAGACTTATTTGAACTCAGGTTTATTTGACGTTGACACTATGCCATTAGATATTAAACAAGCCCTTGACTATGTGGGTAAAGATAAAATTCGCAGGCTTGTCTCGTTACTGGTTACTTCTCAAATGGCAAAAAGTGAACGCCAAGTAACCTATAGAACGGGGCATACTCGCGTCCGAACATGCAAAATGCTGGCTACATCCGTGGCTCCTTAAAAGAGCGATGCGGCATTCTTGATGGGCTACTGCCAATTCTGCCGTCGACTCTGGAGGCCCTAAGCTCAGAACTTCTTTGTTTGTCTTTTCTTATGTAAGGAGAAAAAAAATAAAACCATATGTTACTATCAATATAGGGAGTGCATGATGCACTTGTTACCACTGAAAGGATTTTGTGATGATAGAAAATGCGACCCCTTCACAGCGAGAAACCACTCTTTCTGTTACGCCTCAAAAAAAACGCCAATACCTCCTCGACACCAACGTTCTTGTTTCAGATCCCCATGCCGTATTTAGTTTTGACGAGCATGATGTTGTTGTAAACATGACAGTGCTTGAAGAATTAGACCACCTTAAAGAAACGAAACGTAACGATCTTGTTCGAAAAGATGCCAGAGTGGCTATTCAGAATCTGAAACGTATTATAGCAAGTGCAGGCGTTGATTCTGCCGGGGCTAGAAAACTCCATAGTGGTATCCCTCTGCCACGGATGCTGCAAAAAATAGAAAGTGGTAACCTTCGTGTCATCAATGAACATTCCGGTGAAATAAAGCAGGTTTTACGAAAGGAAACGGAGGATAACTGGATAATATCAACCGCGCTCTATCTCCAAGAGCAAGACACTGATGTTGATACTATCTTGGTTACCAAAGACATTAATATGCAGCTTAAAGCATGGGCTGCGGGTGTGAAGCATGTTGAAGACTACCTCAACGACTACCAAGTGAAAGACATTGATCATTTAGCCTCCGGCGTTGAATTTGTTTCCAACGATATGATGGGGGAGCTGGATGCGGCAAGCCCTATGGAAGTTGTGGACAGTTCCGATTGGGCGTGTCCGATGTACATCACCGCCTATTCTTCGTTGCCTGGGTGGGCCAAGGACGTCTACATCAATAAGGTGTTTGTTGGGGAAGGTGACGTCAACAATGGAAATGTGTTGCGAGTCATCGAAGTCAACAAAGAAGCGGATATCATTCGTTTTGAACTTGTTAAACTTAAATCGCTGATGAAACGAAGCGTTTTCGGCATAAAACCCCGCAATACGCAACAGGCTTTGGCTATGGATGCGCTACTCGACCCCAGTATTTCATTGGTTATTCTTACCGGCCCTGCTGGCAGCGGAAAAACGCTGTTAGCCTGTGCTGCGGCAATGGATCGCGAAAATCGCTATGACCGCATTATATTAACCCGTTCTGCAACAGACATGACCGAGGGTATTGGTTTTCTTCCCGGCACAGAGTCAGAAAAAATGACCCCTTGGCTGGGCGGTTTTTTTGATGCACTAGAGACGTTAACCGCCGTGTCCTACGATGATAATGACTCCGAAGAAACCAAGCGGCTGGCGCAATCCGATTGCACGATGGAATTGATCCTTCAACGTTACAATATTCAGCTAAAATCCATGAACTACATGCGAGGTCGCTCCATTAACAATCGCAGCATTGTCTTACTTGATGAGGCCCAAAACCTAACGCCATCGCATATGAAGGCCATGTTGACCCGGATCGGTGAGGGGTCGAAAATCGTTGTGATGGGGAATTTGAGCCAGATAGATGCCCCGTTCGTGAATGAAAACTCAAGCGCCTTAACGCTTGCGGTTGAAGTCATGAAAGATTACCCAGGTGCCGCGGTCTTTAATCTCCCAGGTGGAGAAAGAAGTGAACTTTCGGCGTTTGTAGAAGAAAATATGTAAAAACAACTCCGCAGCAACAAGGTCTGTCGTGATGACAGGACTTGTTGCGTTTAATTTGATAAAAAATATCAAACACATTGTTTGTTGACTAAAAAAAACTGTAATGTATTATTTTTCACAGAAATAGAAGCAGCCATTGATGGCAGCGGTAATCGGTAATCGGTAATAAGGATGTTACTTTGAAGAAAAAACTCCACGTCTGGGTCGTTTTCGGTACGCGCCCAGAAGCGATAAAAATGCTCCCTCTTGTTCTTGCGATAAAGGAAAACCCTCTCTTTAAGGTTACTGTTTGTGTTACTGGACAGCATCGAGAAATGCTTGACCAAGTGATGGATAGATTCGGTGTTGTAGCTGATATTGACCTTAATGTAATGACACCAGGACAGTCTCTCCTCGAATTATCAAGCAAAATATCGGTTGGGTTAGATCGTGCATTAGCAAGTGCTGAAGTGAGACCGTCATACATCTTGGTGCACGGAGACACAACCACAACCTTGTCAGCCTCGTTTGCAGCATACTATCATCAAATCCCCGTTGGTCATGTTGAAGCCGGTTTGCGTACCTTCGATTTGTACAGTCCATTCCCTGAAGAAGGAAATCGGAAGATGACAGGGGCGATCAGTGCGCTACACTTTGCACCAACAGAACGTGCACGCCAAGCCTTACTTAATGAAGGGGTGTCTGACAGCGCTATTTCGGTTACCGGCAACACCGTTGTTGACGCGTTAAAGTGGATGGTTGACAAAATAGACGAACAGCCATCCCTCGCAGGAAAAGCGTTAGACGTGGTAAGTGAAATTAAACAACGTTACCGGCATTATATTTTAATTACAGCTCATCGTCGTGAAAATCACGGGGAAGGATTCGCTCGAATTTGCGCGGCGCTTCGCAGGATAGAAGCCGCAAACCCTGATGTGGCCATTATCTATCCAGTTCACCCTAATCCTAATATTATGGGGCCAGTCCGCGCGGAGTTAGGTGGGATAGAGAATATTAAGTTAATCGAACAACAGGAATATGCGCCTTTCATTTACTTAATGAAAAACGCATTCATGATCATAACGGATTCCGGCGGTGTCCAAGAAGAAGCCCCGTCTCTTGGCGTGCCTGTTTTGGTGGTGCGTGATACCACCGAGCGAGAAGAAGCGGTAGAGGTAGGAACAGTGCGCCTTGTAGGGACCGATCCTAAAAAAATAATCAAAGAAGTCCAGACCCTGATCGACGATCCTTACGCTTACTCTGCTATGTCAAGTAAGAAGAACCCCTATGGTGACGGCGGGGCATGTAAAAAAATTATCCAGGCTTTGGAATATGACGCGTTAAAAACGCAAACACTAAGGACAGTGAAAGATGAAGTTGAATGAAATTGCAATAGTAGGGCTGGGATACATTGGCCTTCCAACCGCCGCCTTGATAGCCTCAAAAGGATTGGATGTTGTCGGGTTAGAAATCAATGAAGATATTTGTAAGATCGTTAATGCTGGTGACATTCATATTGTAGAACCGGGATTGGCGGACATGGTGAAACAGGTGGTGGCATCTAAACGACTTCGCGCAACAACCGTGGTAGAGCAAGCCGATGTCTTTGTTATTGCGGTACCGACCCCGCACAAAGCAAATTACAGCCCTGACCTGAGCTATATTCGCGCTGCTTGTGAAAGTATTGCGGGAGTATTAAAGAAAGGGGATTTGATCATCTTGGAATCGACGTCTCCGGTAACGACTACCGACACGATGTCTGCGTGGCTCGCGTCAATCCGAAAAGATTTGTCATTCCCTATTGAAGGTCAATATGAGGGCGAAATTGATGTTAATATCGCCTACTGTCCAGAACGTGTTCTTCCCGGCAATGTGCTTGAAGAGCTGGTGAAAAACGACCGTTCAATTGGTGGTGTCACCCCAGCGTGCGCAGAAGCGGCCCGATCTTTCTATCAACTCTTCGTGGAAGGTGATTGTGTAACAACAACCGCGAGAACCGCAGAGATGGTTAAGTTGGTGGAGAATGCGAGTCGTGACGTAAACATTGCTTTTGCTAATGAACTCTCTTTGATAAGCGGACATTTTTCTATCGATGTTAGAGAGCTTATTTCGCTGGCCAACCGTCACCCTCGCGTGAATATCTTACAGCCTGGGGCTGGGGTAGGTGGACATTGCATTGCTGTCGATCCTTGGTTTCTAGTGAGTTCAGCACCCAGCTTGACCAAAATGATTCGGACAGCACGGGAGGTTAATGACAGTAAGCCAGAATGGGTGGTCGTTCAACTGGAGAAGAAATTGTCATCATACCTTCTGGCCAACCCTTCAAAAAACATGAATGCGGTGCGCATTGCCTTTTTTGGAATGGCGTTCAAACCTAACATTGATGATCTGCGTAACAGCCCAGCTATTGAGGTCATAAAGCTTTTCCGTGAGAAACACCCCAACATTAAGTTAGAGTTAATTGAACCTAACGTTACGGATTTAAGCGGTGTGGCTTTGCCTTGTGGAGAAGACCACGATGTGTCAGAGCTTTATCAGTTGACCAGCCTCGAAGAGGGATTGTCGGCGGATATAGGCGTCATACTGGTTGCACATGATGAATTTAAAAATGAACCGGCCTTAAATGCGCATCAGTTCATAAATGTAGTTTGGTAATACCGACGATCACCCACGACCCGATTGTGGGTGATCGGAATCACTCGTTTTCCTAGTCGTAGTCGTTCGGACAGCCCTGCGTGCAGCCATCGAAATCATGCGGGTTGTACTGCCAAGAAAACTTCCCACAGGAAGGACAATTCCAGCGTGATTTAGTATTGGGCTTTCGTCTTTTGTACTGCTTTAACCAATAGGGTTGTTTCAGGCCTGCCCCCTGAACCATTTTCCTTGGCGTGAAAGCAGACATAGGAAATGTCGGCCTTTTCAGTTTATCAACCATATCGAAAGGAAAGAGAGTGACATTGAGATTGGAAGTGAGAAAGCCGACCTCGTCTTTAGAAAAGAGTTTGGCTCGCTGAAAGTTGACAGTAGGGGAGTCGTCGCTTAGCCAATACACGTCGTTTCCAAGCCAGCGGTCGTTTTGGTACGCAACAAATTTCCCCGCGGCCTTGCTCGTAGGAGAGGCGAGAACAAGATGCTGGCAGTCTACTTTGTAGGTCGTTAACCTGTCCACACTGTCTGCGCAAAGAGGCTGGTCAAACTCTCGGCCGGAATCCCACGCTCTTTGAGCTTCGACCAGTGAGTACTCTTTCGCCTTATTAACGTCAGTGCAATAGGAGCCTTTTTTTGCATGGAATGCGACATTCCCGCCTACGGTGTCTCGAAAACACGCCAAATAAAAACGATCAGACATAATTTTCCTTTATGTATCAGTTTGTTCTATTGATTTCAGATATTCCTGAGTGTCTATGGTGAACTACTCGGTGCTAAAGCAACCGAGGTTGCGCAGGCAATTGCTCAATTTGATATAAGCCAAAATACACCTCGATCATTGTTTCTATACTGTATTGCGTATTAACTAGCGAGAGTCCCTGGTCGGCCATTGTTTGGCGAGTTGCTGTGTTCATGCCATACAATCGTTCTATCCCGCGAGCCAAAGCTGCAGAATCTTGGCCTTTAACAAGAATAGCTTCTTTCTCTGAAATAAAGTCGGTCACGCCTCCAACTTTAGGGCAGATCACAGGAAGAGTGCACGACATCGCTTCTAATATCGTGATTGGCATCGCCTCATAGTCCGAAGATAGAATGAAGCCATCGGCTTGATTGAGGTACGGGATCACCTCGCTTTGCAGTCCGCAAAACGTAATGTTTTCATTAAGGCTTAGTGACGCCGTTAGTTGCTTCAAGGCAGCGCGTTCGTTCCCCTCACCGACGATGTTGCAGTGAATTTTTACGTTGGGTCTGGACTGTTTAAAGGATGCGATAGCGTGAAGTAGTCGGGCGTGGTTTTTTACTTTCTCCAGCCGACCCACACACACCAAAGACAGTGCGTCTTTTTGTGCCGGGTTTACTGGCTGACGAGGTCGCGTTGCTACACCATTAAAAACAAATTTGACCTTTTCTTCGTTGACGCCCACGGAAGATATCACCCATCGCTTAAGGTCGTTAGACACAACAACGTATTTGTGGACGAAATGACTCATCATACGCCGTACCAAGCGTCTTTTTTTGCATGTTCCTTTGCTGCTGTCTCCGCCCATGCCGTGATCAGCGTGAATTCGTCGAGGAACACCACAAGCTTTCGCGACCGCATGGTATTCGATGGTACAGAAGTTATACGTATGAAAAACGGTGACACCTTTATCTTTGAGTAGTCGGTAAAGTGTTTTATATACCCGGAGATCGGTGCCAGGCCTTTTGTTTAGCGTGAATACTTCTACATTGGAAGGGAGGGTCTCTTTTAGGCTCGTGTTGTCAATTAAGGAGATAATTATGTGTTGCGTGTTCGGGTAGTGTTGGCTGTGCAAGATTGTATTCGCAATCACTTTTTCTAGCCCGCCATAACCAAAGCTATATGTGAGATGAGCCACGCATTGTGTTGACATAAAAATCCTTTTAGATGATGTCGGTATATTATTTTTTCGTTTTTCATACTAGCACAATCATGCGCGATGTACTTTATTGTTAAAGAAAAATATCTGTGGTATTTTGACGTTGAAACACGAGGTTTAACGACAGCAAGGACGCTAGGTTGAAGTACACGGTTGTAAATAAACGTCATACTAATGCAGGTACTATGGTGGCCTATCTCACCGAGTCCCGCAAGATTTGGGAGCGCCTTTACGGACGGCAAAGCGAATGTTTTCGTCGTTACTTTACGTCTTTCATCTTTCTAAAAAACTGGCTTTTGTTTTGGCCAGCAGACCGCCCTGTTTACAGCACCGCTTTATTTGCTGATGGCGCTTGTGTTGGCCTCACCTTCTTTACAGAGAATCAAGAACGCGTCGGACCGTTAATCACTCTTAAAACCGTGAGTATCTTTCGAAGTGGAAGCCCGGATATTGACCAGGTTTGGCCGGAGTATGTCGAACCTTTGTTGGTCTTACCTGCGGAGGAAAGGGCCGGAGCCTGGGCCTTTTGGCTTGAGGCTGTTTTTCGATTCACCGGGGCTCACCAAATCTATCAATATGTTGCGTTAAAAGAAAAAATGCAAAGCGTTGTGTCTGCTTCTTCACGGCTCCATTGTTTTATTGAAAATGAAGAGTTAGGGGCTATTTGTTCGTTGAACACACCATTTAGACCAAAATCATCGGTTCGGCGCAAACTCTCTCAGACCTCCCGAAAACTGGAACTAAGTCCTGACAATCTAAAAGAAGTTAGGGATGAGCATGAGCTCTCTCGTGTTTATGAAAATATGGCCGCTTGGCATTCCGATAAATGGAAAGACACAGCCACCCCGAGCGGTTTCGATAATCCGCTTTTCTACAAGGTGTGGTTGTCCCAGATGACGGAGGCTCTTCGCTCCTCGCAATGCGAATCTCGCCCCCGCTGTTTCTATATCGAAAGAAACGGCGAGATCCTTGGCGCGACACTTGTTCTTGAGGATGGGCCATGGGTGGGTTTCTATTTGTCGGGATTTAAGAACTTCAGACACAATCATATCCACCTGGGGATTTGGATGCATGCAGAGCTTATCGAAAGAATGCGTTTAGAGGGGCGTTCTGTGTATGATTTCATGGCGGGCGAGGCACAGTATAAAGCGCACTTCGCCGACCGTTACAATGTGCATGCAAGAGCGAGGTGGGTTCGCCGCAGACACCTTTTATTTTTCTTATTGAAGCTGAAAAACAAGATAGCCTCCCGCGCCAAGTGGTTTTCATTCATGCCATCTAATTAAAAGAAAAACGAAAACTAAACAGTTGAACTAACTCATATCTATGTTAATATAACCAAACCAAAACATTAAAAGGTGAATCCTGTATGTCTCGCTTTATCGTTCGTCTCGTTATTGCTCTGAATCTGCTCGCGGTCTCGAATTGCGCCTTGAGTGACATTACGGATAAATCATATTGGGTAAAAAAAATTCAATCCGTGGCGCAACACTCTCTCAAAGCGTGGAACGACCGTGATGATAAGGGGGAAAGTGACTCATCCTCCGCTGCCGACGCTGATGAGGTTGCGCCCAAAGTCTTGGCGTTCACTGGGGAACAGCTGGTGATTGATTATCATCGCTTTACGGTCTATTACGACTGTAATCGCCGCGGGTTTGACTACTCCACATTTGTTGCCCATGAAGACGTGGGGGATTTGCCTCGCTACGAGCCTTTCAATAAAGAGCCTTTGCTAGAAAACTATGACTGTCCTTCGCAAAAAACAACCAGCTCTTATAAAAAGACGCCTGGACACCCTCAATATCACCGTGGCCATGGGATCACCTCAAACCATAACGATGATAGTGAATATTACATGAGTCTAACTAACCGGATGACCAACGTTGTACCTCATAATGGCGTTCAAAATACCCGTGGGTTATGGCGTCATTTGGAAAAACGTGTGGAGTGTGCAAGGGATGTTGCTCCTGTCACCGTTTATCTAGGTAATTA
Source organism: Alteromonas sp. 14N.309.X.WAT.G.H12 (assembly GCF_036697315.1). Lineage (NCBI taxonomy): Bacteria > Pseudomonadati > Pseudomonadota > Gammaproteobacteria > Alteromonadales > Alteromonadaceae > Alteromonas > Alteromonas sp. 14N.309.X.WAT.G.H12. The sequence continues at coordinate 238,789 of NZ_JBAHZB010000001.1, read as the reverse complement.
TTGGGGTAATGACACCTCTAATGATTTGTTTATACGCACCCATGGTGTTCCTACGCCAGACTATATATGGCGGATCCATGTCTATGACAAATACCCTAATCAAGCCTTTGTTTGGTTAATAAAAAATGACGAATCAACTTTGCCAGCAGACGAGGATAGTGCCCGTGTCGATCTGGAGAAATTAAAAACACTGTTGAGTTCAGAGTATGATATCAGCCTCCCGGACGAATGGGTGACATCGAACAATAAGGATCCTTATAGAAACCTTACTTGTTCGTTAAAATGAATGCGTTTGGCGAAGCGGGCGACTTACAATCGCCGCTAAGCCGCTATGCTTTTTATGATAAATGGGCCAATCAAGTTGGCGACCGATAAGGGAATTTTTTTCCAACACTTTACCGCAAGCGAAAACGTATCTTGGGGTTGCCGGTCTTCTGCTTTGAGCAAATCAGAGCTCTTATGCCAATAACATTGCTGGGGTTCCGCGCCCCACTGTAATTTAAACTTGTAAGTTCCAGCGTCAATTGTTGAGCGCCCAAAGTCAAACAACTTACGTCCCTCATCGATACAGCGCGATAGTATGTTGTAATACATGTGTGAATTGATCGCATAGCGATTCACCTCATTTAACGTACTGGCCCATGGAATGCTGATCCGGTCCCCATGGTCAAACAACCACCCACAACTCACCGGTTTGCCGTTCCAATAAACAACCGTTATGGTCGAGGGTGTATTATCGAGTATGCTTTGAAAAAAGTGCTTGCCATAAACTGGGGTGCCAAGCGCATGCATACGCTTCGCGAAAACCGAGTAAAAATCATTAAACAAGACATCATTGGTACCAAATTTCTGTTCGAGCGGAACGCCCATCTCTTTCGCCTTTCGTTCTGCAAGCTTGCATTGAGACCGGAGTTTCGAGCGTTTTTTTGCGTTCCCAACCCCAATCTTATTGATTGCATCAGGGAGCGCTAGAACAAGGCAGGCTTTATGTGTTTCTACTGAAAGTCCCCCTTGGTTTGAGTGATCTTTCATACAGCGCAACTCTAAAGACTGGTACCTACGTTTTATTCGGATTAATTTAGCTTCGTTAACAAGGGCCTCGCATGCCCCAAAAGAATCATATAGTGGGCCACCGTAATTATAGAAAGGTATAGAGGTGAGTTTGTCCCCAAAAAGAAAGCTTCTAATCCCGATAAGCGGTAGGACACCTTTTACTTCCCCTGAAGACCTGTCCGTTGCCATTAGACAGATGAGATCATGGTTGAAGGCTTTTTTGATTGCTTGCAGATAGCCGGATAAGTGGTGATGTCCCTCTTCTTGATGTCGAGAAACAAAAGCGTTCCATGCATGCTGGGTTTTAACGTCATTGAGATCTGTCGTGACGACATTGTAGATAGACACGTTTCAATTTCCATTTTTCAGAATCCATTCAGCGCACATATTAGCATGTTTTCTCTTTTTTTTTGGTTTTATAATTATTCAAAAAAATATTAAACCATGATATATTTTCAGTATCGTGCATAAGACAAGGAATGTTATACGTGTCACTCACAAACGTGATTTCGCTACTAGGGAAAGTGGTTAAATGGCGGTTTAACCCTCATGGCCATTCTGCCGTGCTCTATTTCCATCGAGTCCTCACGGAGCCTGATCCCTATTATCCTGACGACCCGACGGCAAACGAGCTGGACAGTTTATTTGGTGTATTGAAGAAATCATTCAACATTGTCAGTTTAAGAGAGATCGCGGAAAAACGCGTGGCGGATGTTGGTGAAAAACCCTTGCTGGGTATCAGTTTTGATGATGGGTATCTCGATAACTACTCACTTGCCCGACCTATACTGAATAAGCACAACATCAAAGCCACGTTTTTCATTTCCACCGTTGGAACCCGAGAAGGGATGCTATGGCAAGATAAAGTTATCGAGTGTGTTCGGCGATCTGGCAGTCATAATTGGGTGTTCGAGGTTGGCAGTGCCTTAGATGGAATGAACGAACGGTCCAAGATTAATTTTCTTATGGAAAGAATGAAGCGTCTCGATGTGGGAACCCGTGAAACGCAATTAACCCGGTGGTCATTTAAGCTAGGTGGGTTGCCTTACCCCGTGATGATGATGAATGATTCTCAAGTGAAAAGATTGAGTGATGAGGGGCACGATATTGGTGGTCATACACATAATCACGTTATCCTCAAGTCAGAATCATTAGAGCGCGTTGAAAAGGAAGTTACAGAAAACCGGGACTACCTAGAACGGTTAATAGGAAAAAAGGTAGACCTTTTCTGTTACCCGAATGGCCACCCCTTCCATGATATTGATGTGGGTCGCCATCCGGAAATGCTGCGTCGGCTAGGTTTTCGTTATGCTTTCACAACACAGGACGGCGGCGTCGAGCCATCAAGTGATCCAATGCTACTTCCGCGCTTTCTCCCTTACAGAAAGAACCCTTACCTTTTGACGTTATCTGCAATGAAAATCGCCGGGGAGAATGTATGAATGATGTAAGGAAACTGCGCGTGTTAATGATCGCGTTTGAATTCCCACCGAGCAATGGGGCGTCAGTTCAGCGGATCTTATCTGTTTACCGGCAATACCTTGATGCAGGCTATGCCGTAGATGTATTGACCGCGCATCCCTCTGCATACGACAACGTGCAGCCATTGGCGGAGGGGATGCTTCCTGAAAATCCCGATGGACAAATCATGCGCGTTATCGCACTGGATGCACAGAATGATTTGGCAATAGGAGGGAAACATATAGGTAGGCTTGCCACCCCCGACCGATGGAGTAAAACCTGGGTACCCTTATCTACGCTTAGGGGGTTTATGTACGCACGTCGTTATAAGCCAGACCTTATCTGGTCTAGTTCGCCAACGCCCAGCCCTCATATTATTGCCCGCCGCATCCAATTGATGACTGGGGCTAAGTGGATAGCGGACTATCGAGATCCAATGCCTCACTTGCATAGAGAAACCCCGAATTCGTTACGTCCGCAACTTGAAAAAATTGATGAAATGGTGTCGCTGAATGTCGATATGTACACGTTTGCGACGCCGGAAGTTAAAGCTCTTTATGCTGCTCGGTATAATTCCAGAGAGGTCGACTTGCACGTCATGCCTAATGGGTACGATGCCGCTTTACTTTCATCCGTTGCTCGGGAAGTGGATTCAAATGAAATGCAGTCCCTTCTTTTCCCCAAAGGCATCTTCAACATTTATTACGCAGGCGTATTGTATAGCGATGGTAGAGATCCCGTACCGTTATTTCATGCTCTTGCGCAATTCGTAAAAGAAAACCCAGACAAACCGGTTAATTTGGTTTTTCAGGGCGTTAAAAATGCGAGTGACTATACCGAGATTATTGCGAAGTTAAAGATTGAACACATGGTGAAATTCGAGCCGGGTGTGACCTTTAAAGAAGCCTTAAAAAATATGTATCTATCCGATGCATTGTTATTGATTCAGGGCGCGAAATTCAATCGACAAATCCCCGGGAAAGTGTACGAATACTTGGCAACAGGTAAGAGTATTTTCCTTATGACGCCTAAAGACAGCGCGACTTATTCCGCGTCCATGTCCCACGATGGGGTTTATCACGCGGATAGCCAGGGCGGTGTATACAGACGCTTATGCGATCTCGTGTTGCCGTTTTTTGAACAAGCAAATGACGGTAGCGCGTCAAAAAGTAATAACAGACATTCTGGATATTGGGAACGCAATATTGCCCATCACTCTCGCCAACACAGTACAAAGAAGCTGATTGCATGGAGTGCTGAACTATTAAAAAAATGACTCGACCGTCGAAAGAAAAGGATCGTCATCGAGAACCTACAGACTTATTAGCAAGGAGTAGCTAAATGAAATACGTTGTGCCCAAATCGGCTTTAGTTATGGCCGTCGCGATGATTGTTGGGGGGTGTGCAAATAACACCTTGCCTCCCGCCATGATGCAAGGCGCTATTGTTGATAGCAATGGCAATTATATCTACCGCATAGGCGTTGGCGATGTCATTTCTGTTTTTGTTTGGGATAACCCAGATGTGTCAGGGGATTACACGGTAAGACCTGACGGTAAAATTAGCATGGCTCTCACTGAAGCGATACCCGCGTCTGGATTGACAACCGAAATGCTTGCTGAACACATGACGGAAATCCTAAAGGATTACATTAACAATCCTAAAGTTACTGTTATTGTAAAGCAGGCATCTGGCTCCATGAGTGAACAGGTTAAGTTAATAGGTGATGCAGTGACCCCACGAGCGCTTCCATTCAAGCAAGGGATGACGCTGTTGGACCTCATGATTCAAGTTGGAGGTTTGAGCCCTTATGCTGATGGAAACAATGCAACGTTGATCCGCATTCAAGATGGAGATAAAAAGCTATACCGTGTGCGTATTGAAGATTTAATGGATGATGCGGACTTGGATGCCAATGTCGACCTCATGCCTGGGGATGTGGTTAAAATATCTGAGGCGTGGTTTTGATAATGAAGACGAAACTGTGCCTTTGCGTATCGGTAGCGTTGGGGATCACCGTTGTGAACGTTCATGCCGGTGAGTTAACCATTTCACCCAGTGCGACCCTAAAAGCCTACCAAGTAGATATTGATGGTGAGCCCGAAAACAACCAGCGTAACGAAGCCGTGTTTGCGTCGGAATTGGTTACAACCAGTGATTACGAAAGTAACCTATACTCTTCGTCACTTAAAGTGGAGTGGGTCGATTATCAGCACACGGAATCCCGTGACGTAGAACTAAATTATGTTGACGTCACTTGGGGGAACACTTGGTCTTTTCTTGAGGAACGCTTGACAGCTTACGCGGATTACTCAAGAAAACATGATTACCTTACCGACTTTCAAGGCAATTTCGACAGCCAATTGTTTGGTTATGAAAACAATATCCTGATGCACGAAAAGGGAGCCGGTCTGGCCTACCTTGTACCCGAAACAAAAGACTTAGATGGCGTCGTAAAGATAGATTACTCTGACAGTAGCAGCAGTAGCAGAGGGGAAGAGGACTCGGAGGCCGGCGACGTATCGACATCCTTTATCGACTCTGGGAATGTGACAGGATATGCCAAATTAGGACAATACGACAATGACCCTGACACAATGTGGTATGCCGACCTGACCCGAACAGAATATTACCGGAACGGCGATGATGTGTACGACTCTATTGAGTCATCGATAAAAGGGCGGTTGCCGCTTTATGGCCATCTTCATTTGGTCGCAACCGGTTATTACGGGGAAACAGACTCCTCGTCCTTGATCGATTTAGAGGGCGATAGCGATACTCAATCGCTAAAGACGAACGGAATTGGTTTGGCGTGGAAGCGGGGTGAACGCTTCTATGTTGAGGTGACTCATGAATGGAACCATAGTAACGACAGTACCTTTTTGGCGGGGGTTGCCAGTTGGCAAATAGCCCCCAACTGGTCCGCCTCTTGGGAAAAACAGAAGCGTGTGTATAGTGATGTTGAGTCCGCCTCTCTAATTTATGCCAACGAACGTCACACATTCACTGCCTCCCATAATGAGACAATAGAAGTTCGACGCCAAAATCAAAAAGTGTTAGTCGGTGAGACTTTATACGTGTGTGATATTGAGGACGCAGCGACTGCAGTTTGTTTCGAGCCAGAAAGTGACGATTATCTGGTTGGCGATGACCAGTTTACCTACACCGCCTCAAATTACGCTTATCCTATCGTTGAGCGATTAGTTTTCGTTGAAGAAACGGTCGCGGAATGGAAATACGATAACTTGTCCCAATGGCGGCATATCGTTAATGTCGAGTGGCGAGAAGAAAGTAGCATGGAATCGGAATCGGACGCCTCTTCTTCCACACTAGGAAAAGAGGTGTTTGAGGTTGATGTCGACGGGGAATGGACGTTGGATGATGTTAGTGCCATAAAACCCGCATTCTATTTTGCTGACACAAAAAGCGCTGGGTTAGGCCGTACCGTCGAGCGGCAGGCTAGTTTGGTTTACGAGCATGAGCTTAATCGCAATTCCGAAGTCTCTGTGGGCGTAAAACACACGAACATCGACTCCTTCCGTGAAAACTTCAAAGTTGATGGATATTCGGTTTTCGCAACGTATACGTATCACTTCGGTAAAAACAACAAATCCCGCCGGGGACTTTACCCCGAACGTTAAAAAGGGAGCCTCTTAGGCTCCCTTTTGCTAATTTGTAGCTTCAGATTGCTTGGAATGCGCGGGTTCTTCGGCTCGGAGCCCATAACGTTTGGCTCTCGCGTAGAAAGTGGGACGAGAAATACCAAGACTTTCTGCCGTTTCACTAATGTTGAATGAAAACTTCCGGTATCTTTCGAAGAGTATGCGAGCAAAGAAATCCTCTTCCATTTCAGTTAATGTTGCATCATCATCAACCTGGCTTCCGTAAAGCCAAGATGAGGGGGCGTAAAGCATCGATTCCTTGAATGGTAAGTCAAGGTGGACAGCCCCGATGACTTCCCCGTCACACAACAGCCCAGCACGTCTTACGCGACTTTGCAGCTCTCGGATGTTTCCAGGCCATTTATGGTGAAGCATAGCGGAGACCGCGTCGCTTCCAAACGACTTCGCTGAGACGTTACGCTCGGTATTACGCACCACACCGAGCATGTGTTCAGCAATAAGTAAGACGTCTTGGTCACGCTCTCTTAGCGGGGGGATCTTGAGCTCAAATTCGGCAAGACGAAAGTAGAGATCTTCCCTGAAGATTTTTTGTTTTGTCATCTGTTTCAAGTCGCGGTGTGTTGCGCAGATAATTCGGACATCGACATCTATCTGTTTACTACCGCCGACCCGCTCAATTTTACGTTCTTGCAGGAAGCGCAACATTTTTGATTGTAATTCAAGTGGCATATCACCAATTTCATCAAGGAAAAGCGTTCCTCCATTGGCCTGCTCAACCTTTCCTTTTTTAGCCTTTACCGCGCCGGTGAATGCCCCACGTTCATGACCAAACAGTTCACTTTCGAGAAGTTCGCCGGGGATTGATGCGCAATTAATAGCAATAATTTCACCGGTTCTTCCGCTGAGTCTATGAAGGTTCTGAGCGAACAGTTCTTTACCGGTACCACTTTCGCCGTTTAGCAGCGTACTAATGTCTGAGGGTGCTACCCGGGACATTAACCGCATCGTTTCCATCATCTTTTCGCTATGACCAAGAAGTGTGGATTTTACATCTACGTTTTGCGATTTTAGCGAGCGATTTTCTTGTTCAAGCTCATAGTGGAGGGCCGCCTGGTCGATGGCCGATTGTACTCGCTCGATATCAACGCCTTTTTGTAAGTATGATGCCGCCCCAAGTCGGATTGCTTCGCGAGCATGTTCGCGCTGTTCTGAGCCGGTTAAAACAATCACTCGTGTATTGGGATGGCAAACTTTAATGTCACTCAGTAATTTCAACCCAACAGAGGCGTTGTCCGGATCTGGGGGGAGTCCTAAATCGAGGAGTACGATTTCTGGCGTTTGCTTGTCTAACATTTCGATGGCAGAGTTTGCGTCCTCGGCCATCGAAATAACGTGTCCTTTCAAGCCCCACTTATATTGATTGCGGATACCTGCTTCATCTTCAATGATCAGTAAATTCATAGCCGTTCCTTGGTTTGCAGTTAGAGGGGTCGTCTCGCCTCTTCGCTGACCTCACTGTCAGCCTGTGTTATCCCCGCCCTCCTTGGGCAAGACTTTACGCACGAATAGGTAAAGTGAGGGCGATCGTCGTTCCGACGTTTATCTCACTATTCACATTGATGGTGCCGTCATGTTGTTCACAAAAGACCTTTGCGTCGTAAACGCCTAGGCCCATTCCTGCATTTCCTTTGGTGCTATCAAAGGGTTTGAAGAGACGCTTCCTTATGAATATATCATCCATTCCAACACCGTTATCTGTGACTTTAATAATAACATTTTTTTCAGTATTCCAACAACCCACGGAGACGACGGGATATTCCTTGTTTATCGAGGCTTGCTGAGCATTATCTAATAAATGGCGGATCACATTTTCGAATCTTCCCGCATCGCAAAAAAAGGCGCTCTCGCCGTTGATTGCGTGGGTTATTTGTGGGGTGATGTTGTGTTTTATCGATGCCGGATCTTCAACAATACGTCGTATTGTTTGCATGACGGGGATAATTTGCTTATTGGAAGTATGGTTATCCCTATTTTTATTTGTTAATTGAGAAAGCATCTTTTTCATTCGTCGCTCCATCCCATCAAGATCATTGAATACATCGTTGACAAATTCCGGGTTATCTCGGTGTTCTTTTGCATTTTTGGTGATCATGCTGAGTTGCGCGTAAACATTCTTCATATCATGTGTCACGAACGCGGACGTTTGGCTAAAGGCGAGTAGTTGGGAACTTTCATTCACATTTTGGTGGCTCATTTGGGCCTCGTAGTAACGATATAAATGCTGCGCTAATGCGTTGAGATAATCCCGTGTTTCCCAGTTTAACTCCCAGTGAGCGTACTCCTCTTTCCCAATCATTATCGCGGCAACAATCTGATTGCTTTTCGTGACGGGGATGACCCACAAAACGCCATCCTCAAGAAGGTTAGGGGTGCCGTTACTTAACATTGGGTATGTTGTCGGGGAGTGATTTAATTCCGTTACGTCAATGATCCAGTGTGTGTGTTCATCACTCATTTGACGCACGACGCTCTCTAACTCATAAAAAGAAGCTTCGTTGAGGTGGAGATTCACGGTCCCTTTCATCGTGACGTTCCCGCGGCGTGGATTTACGGTGAAGAAAGCGCCCCGAGTATGGTCAAGAATATTCAATAAGGCTTTAAGGCCGCAATCCGCTGCTTCTTTCCCATTAAGTGTCGGGTCAAGGGAATCCAGCAATTCGAGCCAGGTTCGGCGATAGTCAAACTGGCTTGCGAAAAAGTGTTTGTTGACCCAAACCCTAATTTCACTTCTGATCCTGCGGGACAAAAAGATATAGCTTATTGGGAAGAGGAGTCCTCCCACGAGAATACTCTTAGACGTATAGTCCCATTGATAATTAAAATAATTAGATAACGTTGTTAGTAAGGAGACGGCAAGTAGGTATGAGCCGACAATAAACATTATCGAACCATGGAATGCAAGCGGACGAGAAATGGACAGTCGTAGTGGCGATTTACGCAGTCCATTAATGCCCTTGTAGATGAGTGGAAAGGCAAACAACATGGCCATCATACGTAAGAGGACATGGCCCTGTTTGAAATGGGCTGAAAAAATGGCGTCGCAGTATGTAATAAACTCGACCAGAATAATTACCGTTAGGCCCACGATGAGGTGGAAATCTGTGTTGCCATCGGCCTTTATGCACACATGATAGGCACGCTCGCAAAAAAGCAATGAGGTAACACAAAATGCGATACCGGCCATGCCGTAGAAGGTTACCCGCCAGTCGGCGCTAATGGGTAAGAAAAACGCAATCACCATGATTGACAATGACAAAAAAGTGGCGGTCGACAGAAATTTCGGGTGGTTAATTTTATGCCGCGACAATTTGTACACAAAATAGACAATCCCCCCATTTTTTATAATGTCACCAAAGGCACCAAGCCACAGGTCGTTCGGAAAATAGAGGTGAAGTATGCCGTACAAGACGGCCCAGATAAAAACACCACCAAAGAGAATGCCGGAATGGGTGTTAACGGATGCCGTTTGGTTCTTGATGGTAAAGATAAACAACATAGACGCGGCGACCGCGGCGTCTATGACGGCGCATGAAAGGGTGAAAAGCGCAATCATGGGATTTCCGTGTACGTCTGGGCGCTCACTTCAAGGGCGCTAAGCCCGCACCACTCCCAGGTGAACCTTTTCACGAACCTTGCTTGGAGGGCGCGTGTTGGGGCGGCAGGTTTATTTTCTAGCGCGGAAAGGATCGCTGCCGCCCACGTTTTTCTTGCCTGCTCATCAGTCATGTCTTTTTGATTAGGAATGACGTAGCCTGACTCAGGGTACCGGGCAAGAATGTCGGGCGCGGCTCCAACGTTTGTCGTTATCGCAGGGCATCCGCACGTCATAGCTTCCGTCAGCACGTTAGGGCTTCCCTCGCCAAAGCTGCTAAGGCAAAATAAGGTTGCCGCGTTATACCAAAAAGGAAGGAGTTGATTACTCTCCATCCCAAAAAGCACGATGTCGTCACGCCTCCCCGTTAGGTTGATATAGTGCTTTATCTTTTTACGTAAAACAGATTCGAAGTTCCCCTCCATGCCTGGGCCACCAATAATGTAATACCGGATGGGGTTTTCTTTGCGTACAGTTGTATTTAGTTCGCAAATCGCGTCAATAACATGATGAAAACCCTTTCTTTCAATGGTTGCGCCTACTCCCAGAATAAGGTCGCTGTCTAATAGCTGAGGGCAAACCATAGCGCGAGCGACACGCTGATTAATATAGCCAAATTTAGACGTGTCTGTGCCATTGGATACAATTGAGCCACCGACGAATTTGCTGTGCTTATTCGCAAAATCTAACATTTCCTGACTGAGCGAAATCAAATTGTCGACTTTGCTGATATGGTTAAGAATGATATTGGAACGCCGGTCTTTGTCCGCCAAATAAAATGCCTCCATTCCACGCAATGTCAAAGTACAGGGGATACCCCATTGTTTCGCAAGCTTAATAGCGAGGGGTAGGTCAGGGTAGGTCCAGTGAACATCGATTCGCGTGAAATCTCTTTTTTCATGGAGTTTAAGTAGATAGGGCATCACATCTTCTATTAAACTCTCATGTTCCTGATCTTTTTTAAATCCTGGGATCGTTTTGTATCGCGGGCAAAATATATCCATGCCCCCACTTCTTCGCTGAAACGAGACGCTTTGTTGTGCTTTGTATCGAGGCATAAGGCGATGGATAAAGGACGTCGGGACCGGGTTGCATACGGTCACCTCAACATTAGTTTGCGCCGCCATTGCCTCTAAACGCTTAAATACGAAAAGCCCATGCGAGGGCATTTCTATTGTTGGGAATAAGGTGCTAATAGCAAGAATGCGTTCCATATAAAACCTCGTTACTTTAGATATTCTGGGTGGTTTTGTTCGATCCATTCCGCGAGAACAACAAGTTGCCAAAGGATGCGATGATGGTCGACTTTCCCACTGAAGTGTTCTTCACAGAGTGTTATAACAGCCCTTTTCTCGAAGAAGTGATCCAGTTTTTTCCCTTCTAGTAAGCGTTTTTTGATGTACCCCTGTAATGGGCCTTTAAACATCAGACAAAGAGGGGTTGGGAAGCCTAGTTTCTTACGATTTAAAATGTCGTCAGGGAGCTCCCCCTTTAGCATGTCCTTGAGGATGGCTTTGAATCTTCCTTTTTGGATTTTATAGTGAGAAGGTAGGGCGGCTGCAAACTCCACCATTCGGTGATCCAAAAAGGGTACGCGTAACTCTAAGGATGAACCCATGCTCATCCTGTCTGCCTTAATCAGGAGATCGTCGACAAGCCATGTTTTAGTATCAAACTCCAGCATTCGGCTGAGTAGCTCTTGTCCGCGCGTTTCCTTCATAATGCGTCGGGCAAACGCTTCATGTTCATTATTTGCTGAGAGGATGTTGTTAGTTAATAACGCTTTATGATAAGTGGGGTCATAGACACTAAGCCCTCGGTAACGATCTTCAAAAGGAACGCTCATCATATTGGCGTACTTGCGTATTTTATTGCCGGTCGGCAAGAGTTTGTCCGCGAGTCCTTTAATCAGTTTTGCGCCAAAAGGGGTGACGATTTTACGAAGAATTTCGAGGGTTTCCATATATAGATAGAGGTCATATCCGCCGAAAATTTCATCCGCCCCCTCACCAGATAGCACCACGCTAACGTGCTTTTTGGCCAGTTCTGACACGAAATGCAGCGAGAGCGCTGCTGCCTCCGTTACCGGTTCGTCCATAGTCCGGACGTATTCAGGGATATAATTTTCAAAGTCCTCTGCGGTCATGGTGAAAGTGTGATGTTCAGTCCCATACTTCTTTGACACCATCTCAGCAAAAATGGATTCATCATACCCAGTCCCATAATCGCCGATGTCATATCGAACCGAGAACGTTTTAAGCTGTCGGTCTGCATTAAGATGGTAAAGACCGGCTACAACGGCACTTGAGTCCAGCCCACCGCTAAGAAACACACCAAGATCGACATCCGAACGCAGTTGCAAGCGTAGCGCGTCAAAGAAGATTTGTCGGGCCTCTGTGACCGCGGTGGCGTAATTAACGTAAGTTTCACGACTCTTTTTAAGGGGGCGTTTAATGGTCCAGTATCGATGTGGTGCAGCCGCATTCCCATTTAAGCGAAGTAAGTGCCCGGGTTGAAGTCGCAAGATCCCTTCATCACAGGTCGTTTCACCGATACCATAGCCGTATTGCATATAACTTTTGATCTGCCCCATATTTAAAGGACATTTTTTTTTTAGTAATCCGCGAATTGCTTTGGCCTCCGAAGCAAAAAAGACGCCAGACGTTGTTGTTGCGTAGTATAATGGCTTTATGCCTAATCTGTCCCGAAGTAGAATCAATTCTTTATGTTTGTCGTTATAGATAGCGATGGCAAACATACCGTTAAATCGATGCACACAGTCAGGTCCCCATTCCGCATAAGCAGCCAAGACAACTTCGGAGTCGGTTGTTGTCTGGAAAGTGTATTTAGGAACCCCGCCAACCTCTATGATTTGGAGTTGTCGTTTTATTTCAATGTAATTATACACTTCGCCATTGAAGACCATACTTAGAACACCGTTGTCGGTTTCTAAGTGCATAGGTTGATTGCCTTCAGGGCGAGTATCTAAAATGCTAAGTCGTAGGTGTCCAAGTCGGACGGGGTGTTTTGCGTGAGCCCATTGTTCTTGAGCGTCAGGACCACGGTAAGCCATCAACGACATATTCTTAGACATTATCGCGTCATCGATATCTAGCGGTGAGCCATCAAAGTTGACGGCTCCAATAATACCACACATACGTAAATCCTTTTGTTTGACCCTCAACATCCTGTTAAGGCAGTAGAATATCAGTAGAACCGATGTCGCTTTTAAGTAAAAAACCGCGCCAGCGACTTTCCGTATCGGTCATTCAGTGCAATAGTTCCCGTCGGCGGGCTTGCTTCATTTCAATCGACCAGTCCATTGCGTCTTCACGATTGAAAAAGACACGAGCACGGTTGTGCATAAAGCTTAAAAGGGGGGTGATTGCTTGGTAATTATCCAGCATAGATTCAGGCATAACAATGGCCAACGAAATGCAGCCTTTTTCTTTGGCCCACGTTTCGAATTCAAAAATATTTGTTAAATGTTCAATAGATTCTACAGAGGTGTTTTCTTCAACTTCGAAGATGGTTCCCCATCCGTCTTTGTCTTGGCGTAGGGAGGCGGCGGTGTGGGCTTCCATGAGTACTTCACGAAGTGTCTCGTGATTGTTTTGCGTATTAACAGGTACGGTAAGGCAGTCACCCTGCCATCGGGTCATAACATCCATGTTTACATCCTTTGATTACAAAATCCATATTGTAAGGGCGAGCGCAATATCACTCCCGACAAACTATAAGGCCCCTCCGCCAGCCTGTCAACAATCCCTAAAATATTTTAATTATCCTCACCGCGATAAACGCGCAATGAATCCATAAAATGAGCCTATAAAGCTGAAGTTTTGTTTTTTTCTCTTTTTGAATGAAAAAGCATATTGAAGTATCACATAATGGTAGGTAGTATAAAGTTATTAATTTTACTTAACGCGTTAGCAGAATACTTGCCTGATTCATGTGATGAAAGGCAACAAAAGCTAATATTCGATTTTCACATGTGAAAATAAAATGGATTTTATCCGGGGGTAATATGCCAAAAGTGATCAGTTACGCGAATCAAAAGGGTGGGGTTGGGAAAAGCTCTCTCTGCGTGCAAACCGCGTTTTATCTTGCCGTGAAAAAGAAGAAAAAAGTACTTGTTATCGATATGGACGCGCAAGGAAACACGTCAAGCCGGATAGCAAACCGAATTCAGAACGAAGATGGTTCTTTTGACCCGGTCTTTTACGGTACGAAAACAGCAGAGCTGTTCAAAGATGAAGTATCAAATATTGTGGTTATGAACTGTCCATTCGGTATTGATTTGATCCATTCCCCTTCAAATGATCCCGACTTGTTCGAGGTCGAGTCCTCGGAGTTAGAAACAGCGTTGAATCCGCGCAAGCATGTGGCACCATTGCTTGAGAACTATGATTATGTCATCGTTGATTGCCCCCCGTCATTAGGACGTAAACTGTTAGCCGCCCTCACAATCGCAACGCATGTGGCGTTCCCGGTGAAACTATCAGGCTTTGCGATTGATGGTGTTGAAGGGCTAATAGAAAGTATTTTGGGGGTTCGAGAAGCGTTTAACAGCAATTTAGAAATCCTGGGAATCATCATTAATGACATGGACCGTTCGGTAAATCATGAGCGGTCATTGAAAGCACTTCAGGATGCAGTCCCAGAATTAATGTTTAAAAATAAAATCATGCATCGACCACCATTGGATACCGCGGTGTCGGACGGCGTGCCGATTTGGGATCTTCGCTATGGTCATGTGGCGGCCAAGGAAGTGGAAGCGGTGTTAGAAGAAATGTTGGAAAAGGTAGGCTAAAATGACGTTAAAAGTGCGGAACCTTCAAGGTTTAAAAGAAGCAGCCTTAAAGAATATCAATCAGAAAACCAAAGAAGTCCTTACGGTCAGTGTCAATGATGTCGTGTCTAAAAAACAGGTAAGAAAGGAGTTTGATGAACTTGAGGGCCTGGCGCAGACAATGCTAGTAGAGGGACAGCAAACGCCAATCATTGTCGGACCAAAAAACAAGGATGGTAAATACGTTATCCAAAAGGGCGAACGTCGGTGGCGTGCTTTGAAGTTGGCTAAGATTGACGAAATTGACATTATAGTCAACACCAAGGAACAGTCAAAATCAGATGAGATCATTGGCGAACTGATTGAGAATATCCAGCGAGAAAACTTGAAGCCGATGGAGGAGGCTGAAGGGATTCGAGATGCGCTCGAAGCGGATCCCTCGTTGACAAAATCCGCGCTGGCAGAGCGATTAGGGAAAAGCAACGCTTACATCTCCCAACACCTTGCCTTATTGAAAATGCCTGCTTGTGTAAGGCACATTTATGATATAGGTGTGAGTCGAGATCCAGAAACACTGAATAACCTGAGACAATTGTCCGAATTGGATCAACAGCGTTGTGAGTCGGTATGCGAGATAGCTATAAAAAGCGGAATTACCCGTAAGGCCAGTCGTGACATCCTAAATGACGCGAGAACAATGCGGGGCAGCCAGCAAC
>NZ_JBAHZB010000001.1:209754-223482 GCF_036697315.1 Alteromonas sp. 14N.309.X.WAT.G.H12 | reverse complement strand
GCCATTGCCTCCAAAAGAGAACGTCCAGGGTAAATCTGAGATTACACCCGTCTCTAAGGTACAGGAAACAATCGCTTCAAGTGAGGGGGATCCTGTTCCTCTTGGCGATACCGAAACTCCGGTTCCCGCTGTCGAGCCAAACATTTCGGAGGCTTCTGAGCATAAGCAAAGCCCGAGCCCCGAACTGCAAGTGAAGGCGAAGAAAGAGGCAGATTGGTACGCCGTTGAACCTGCTGGTATCAACATCATCGTGAACGTACCTACTGAAAAGCGAGTCAAAGAGGGGGTGTTGTTGACAAACCGAGCATGCGATAATCCCGCTGAGGTCTATGTTCGTCTAACCGGTAAAGGGCGGCAAATTGTTAAAGTGCTTGCTTCCGAGCTCGACCTGGTTGGGATTAAGCCCTCTAAGGATTGATAAACCTGGCCCTTCTCATAGGGCCATAACGCTGGGAAAACAATGGCGATATCCAAGGATACAAAACGTAAATTTGATATCATTTATGTCCTTTCAAGGACCAGCAAGCCGAGCCTGAAATACATTCACGAAGTCACCCAAATTCCTGAATCTTCAATAAAGCGCCAAATTGCCGCTATTAAAGATGAATTTGGAATGAATATCTCTTTTGTCAGGGACAGAGATGCCCAAGGGAAGGGGAGGATTGGTTATTACATACTGGCGGATTGGGGGATCTTAGATCGAAATGAGTTCATACAGCACTATTTAAAATGGGTATTGCAATAGCGGGAGTATCGATTAATAAGCGAACAATATTGATACTCCCAAGGATATTTTGACGCTGACGCAACCCACCCGTTAAAACCAATCCCTCAATGTCGTTGAGGGATTATTGTTAACGTGTACGCCAGTCATTGCCATGTAGCGTTTTATTCAGAATAAAATGAACACAAACCCCATCCGGGATACGCTTTAGCGCCGTTTGAATATCACTGTCTCGGGTTTTCCCTTCTTCAACAATAATGATAACTTGATCTATATAGGCCGTTAGGGCAACAGATTCATTAACGTCAAGTAATGATGGTGCGTCAAAAATGACAAGTCGGTCAGAGTAACGATCTCTAAATTCATTCATGAGCACGAACATTTTGTCACTGGAAAAAAATTCATTCGCTAAAAAGTGATCCTGCCCAACTGGCATAAACCGCATATTCTCGCGATCAGTGTGATAAATGAGTTGGCTAATCTCCGCTTTTGTTGACGCGAGATAGTCCAATAACCCGTCTAAATGTTTAGGCTCTGTCGTTCTACTTAGTGTTGAACGAACCACGTCCGCGTCTACCAGTAAGACGTTTTTATCCTGCTCATTCGCAATGCTTCTTGCCAAATTGTAAGCAACAAACGTCTTTCCTGCGCCATCACTGATGGACGTCACCATGATCCTGTTTTTAGGTTCGATTATAAGGTCGTCCTCTTCATCTGGCGTCAAACAATGGAACGCGGTATGCAGTATTTCCCGTTTTATGGATCTAAATTCCTCCATTACACTAACAGAGAGATTACTGCTTTCGCCGATGGCCATAATCTTTTCATAGACATTCAATTTGATTTTGTTATTTGTTGCGTTAATCATAATCTTATGGATCCCTTATTTTAGCCACATGAAGGGCGATTGACCGTAAATCATTTCGTGAGCTATTAATATAACAAAAATAATAAGCAGCAATGCTGATGATGCGAGGAATGTAAAGCTCTTAAAACGGCGCATACGTTTCATCTTTTTCCCATTCACATGCGCGAGACGTCCGATAATTTTGTGGTTACCGATAACCTTGTCTAAATGCGCGTAGCTTGTGATACGGGCAGATGTCTGACTTGAAATAAAAGCCATAACCAGGCCTATCATCATGCTAAAGATGAAAATCATCACATACAAAATGATACGGGGTGGGCCAACAGGCGAAATGGCTTCCCGAGGGGGTTCAATAACCTTGAATTTCACCTGTTGCGTCTTTTCGTCGGCTTCCGTGGATATCATGGCGGATTCACGACGCAACAAGAGTTTTTCATACAAGCTCTTATTGGTTGAGTAATCACGGTTCAACTCAGCAAGTCTGGATTCGATTTCAGGCATGTTGCTGAGGTTCGTTTTGAGGTATTCCAACTGGTCAGCCAACTTCTGACGTCGGGCGAATAGGGCATCGCGTTCAGCTTCTAATTCATTGATCCCTAGTGCAAATTTCTGTAATGCAGATGAGTCATTACCGCTGGGCTCACCGGTGTAGGCGATGGTACCTTGAGCCGCGCTGTCGAGGATGGTTGCCTGTTCTTTTTCGCGTAACGCATCAATGGCTTTGATGTTTTCTTGGAGTTTGATTATTGAGGGGTGCTTATCGGTATACTTTACGCGCATTTGATCAAGCGTCTGGCGTAGTTCGTTAAGGCGGTCGTCATACGAGGTTTTTACAATACTATCATTCTTCCTTTCTTCCCCAGGCATGAAGCGGCCCCGTCGGCCATTAATTTCTGCAGCCTTTTCAGCAATAGCGATATCGAGGTCCGCAATGTCGCCCTCCGTTTCAGAAAGCGCGGTGTAATAGGACTGTCCGTTCGGCATGGTCGTTTGATTGTTGCGTTTGAACTCAGCTAATTCACGTTCGGAGTCGCGCAATTTTTGCTCGTATTTGTCTAATTGTTCCTGGAGGAAATTTGTAGCGACCCCAGAGTCCTGACGGGAACGACCAGCACTTTTGTCGACGAAGTTCTGCATCGTCAACTCCACCACTTTTTTGGCGAGTTTAGGGTCGGCATTTTGGTAAAGAATATCGTAGACGTTTGTTCGCGTGGAGCCCGAGATCTCAATTTCGTCTTTCAAACTGCTCAGTTGAGCTTCATACAACTCGGGTGTCGCGTATTTAAGGTGCATGTCGGTTTGACGCATGATGTCCTTCAGCGTTTCGCGAGTGAGGAGGGTCCGAGAAATCGTCTGAATGTCATTGTCCGTATCACCTTGTACGGCAATATTGTTCAAGAGAGGTTTGAGTATGCTGGAGGTGTCAGCGAATACGCGCGCTTTCGTTTCATATTGGTTAGGCATCGAGGCGACAGCTAGCCAGCCTAAAACACAAATACTCCACATAGAAAGCATGACATAGCGCTTTCTATGCCAAATTCCTGACAGGTAAATCTTAAGGAGGATGATTTTTTCCTCAAAACTTTGCATGACGTATATTCCTTGTCTTTAGGTTGAGTATCCGTACTCATCCATCTAGCATAAATCTAGAGGTAAATAAGGTTATTAACTAATATAACGAACGCAATAGTAGCATGCTTTTTTGAAAACACGCAACATACTACAGACTTGCAAGAATATGCTTTATTATTTTTGTTGTTATCATAATGCGATGTTTGATACCATTCTTTTACCCCAACGGATTGGGAAAAATATGTTTATATTAAGCAAGGAAGCTTATGATCAACACGTACAAATTAAAACGGGCGTTTTTCTTTTTCTTTTTTGACGCCTTATCCTTTATGTTTGCCTTTTTAGCCGCATGGACTTTTGCCGTCCTACTAGGGAAACATCAACAAGTCTTCCAAGAACTGCTTGTTAGTGCCGTTGTCATCGTCCCGGTAATGACCTCACTTCATTTGTCGCTCGGCCTGTACGAAACCAAACTCAGAGAAACGGCATGGGCCGCTTTCACCCGTGGCATCATGAGTATGATGGGTATTTACATGGCCTTTCAAGGTGTTTTAATTGCCCTCAAGATCAACATTCACCCCTTCACACTGTGCGCCATACTGTTTGTCGCCCTTTCGCTGCAAATCCTTTGGCGTTACTGGGCCATTGATTGCGGTCTTTTTTATATCACACGACGGAAGGTCTTGATTTTGGGCGGTGGGGAACGCGCCGCCTTTCTCCCACGACGAATGCGACGAAGTACCGATAGGAAACATTTCACACTTGTTGGCTTTCTGCCGGTATCAAACCTGAGCGACTCAGTTAAGTATGCAGAACGTATTGTGACCCTTGACGAAAATTCGACGGTCGCTCAAAAGCTCCGGTTCCTTCAAGAGAAGGGCGCGGTGGACACGCTTGTTATCGCGACAGACAAAAATGAAGACATCCCGGGCGATGCCTTGCTGGACTTAAAAATGGATGGCGTGAATGTTGTAGAGCTTGAGGACTTTGTAGAAGCAGAGTTAGGCCAACTTGCCGTGGAGAACATGCGCCCCGAATGGCTGCTAAGGAGTGGGGGATTTAAATTCAATAGCATTTTGTCCATGAAGTGTTACGACGCCTTAAACGGGTTGCTGGCATTGGTTTTGTTGTTTTTATTCTTTCCGATCATGCTACTGGTGATAGTTGCGATTTATCTTGATGATGGACACCGGAATAAGACCAGTTTTTTGTACAAGCAAGTGAGGGTCGGCCGCGGTGGTCGGCATTTCAACATCCTCAAATTCAGAAGTATGGGCAAAGACTCAGAAAAAGATGGCGTGCAATGGGCACAGTCTAATGATGCACGCATAACCCGTATTGGTGGCATTCTACGAAAATACAGGCTTGATGAACTGCCACAGTTATTCAATGTGCTAAAGGGAGACATGTACTTCGTCGGCCCTCGGCCAGAGCGCCCCTATTTTGTCGAACAATTAGAACAAGCGATCCCGTTTTATTCATATCGTCATTCAGTGAAACCCGGTCTGACCGGGTGGGCACAAATTAACTATCCCTATGGTTCAAGCACAAGGGACAGTCTCGAAAAGCTGAAATTCGATCTTTATTACATTAAGCACCACAGCTTCATTCTTGACCTCTATGTATTGGTCAGAACGGTTGACGTGGTGTTATTCGGAAAAGGGAGATAAGGATGTTTCCTATGCATAAAATGAATGCAATGACAGTTGATGTCGAAGATTATTTTCAGGTTGCCGCTTTTGATGGCGTTATTAGTCGAAAGGTATGGGACGATCAAGCGCCCCGGGTTGCAACATCCACAAGACGTATTTTAGCGTTATTTAAGGAGCGGGGGGTCAAGGCGACCTTTTTCACTCTCGGGTGGGTGGCAGAACGTTACCCTAGCCTAGTGCGAGAGATAGTCAATGATGGTCATGAACTGGCCAGTCATGGTTACGACCATCAAAGAGCGACCCTCATGACACCAGAGACTTTCTATAATGATGTGGTGAAAGCTAAAGCTATCCTTGAGGATGTGTCTGGGGTTGAGGTAATTGGTTACCGCGCCCCGTCCTTTTCGATCATGGAATGCAACGAATGGGCCTTCAGCCTCTTACGCAAAGCGGGGTACCAGTATAGTTCCAGCACTTACTCTATTAACCATGATCACTATGGCACGCCAGACTGGCCAAATGAACCCTATCAACTGTCGAACGGCCTTTGGGAGTTTCCACAGTCGACGGTCGATGTTATGGGTAAACGACTTCCTGCCGGTGGTGGTGGCTTCTTCCGTTTACAGCCGTACTTTATCAGCGCCAATTTAATCAACCGTTTCCACAAACAAAAGCAGCACCCTTACATTTTTTACTTCCACCCATGGGAAATAGACAGAGATCAACCCCGCATATCAGGCGCGCCGTTAAAATCAAAAATCCGACACTATATCAATCTTGCCAAAATGTTTGGCAAGATTGAAGCATTGGCGTCGGAGTTTAAATGGGTGTCAATGCGTGACGCTCATCAGGATTACCTGATCTGTCACGAGGTGGAAGAAGATGTTGACGCCTAAAATTAAGTACTGGGTATACCTGCTCCTGATTCTTGTTGGTACCGTGATCATGATCTCGGATGCAGCCAGTAACATGATTGTATTATGGTTAACGACGGATACCTATATGCATGGTTTGTTCGTTTTGCCCTTGGCGGCCTTTATGATAGCGAACAAGCCTTCGCCTCACACCAGTCGTCATCCAGTAGGCCGACATCAAGCTCTCTTGTTATCCTTTACCTGGGCAGCATTGTTACTCGTTGGTAAGCTTTCGTTGATAAACGTGATACAGCAAGTAGCGCTTATTTCACTGATTCCGCTAACTGTTATCTTGTGCTATGGGTGGCGGATTGCATGGCACTATCGCACCCCATTGATGTTGGTATTTTTCTGTGTCCCTGTGGGGGATTTTCTCGTACCTTGGCTGCAATCGATCACGGCAGACATGGCCGTTTTTCTACTGCATGCAACAGGCGTATCTGTGTTACGCAATGGATGGTATATAAGTATCCCTGCGGCAGATTTTAGGGTCGCTGAAGCCTGTAGTGGGGTTAATTTTTTGATATCAACATTTACTCTCTCAATATTTTACAGTTTTATCTACATGACAAAATGGCACAAGCGCGCTGCTTTTATCCTTTTGGGTTTTTTGGTTCCTTTGCTTTCCAATGGATTGCGTGTGTACCTGATCATTATAATTGCTCACTATGGGAACAAAGAAGCGGCTACCGGATTTGATCATGTTGTTTATGGCTGGATATTTTTTGTTTTTATTCTAATTATACTTTTCTCCATTGGTCATTGGTGGCGGGACCCGATTGCCTCGCCACACCAACACGACCATCCTTTCAAAAAAATCGAATTAGCCATTGCCGCTACACCCGGGAAGTGGGCCCTTCCTCTCTGCCTAGGGCTAGCGATTGTCGCGAACTTCGCCATTGCACCCCTGAATGAAACCAGCGCGCGTCAACAAACACCGAGTAACGTGTCCAGGGCAGCTAAAAAGGAAGAGATTGGAGAAGGCTTACCACTTCGTCCTAAGTTCCCGATGGCAGATGCTATCACCTTAAAAGAGATGGGAAATTGGAGACAATACAAGATAGTGTATTACTCCGAGAATGATGACAAAAAAATTATAAGCTTTCAAAATCGCTGGTTTGATGATAAAATTTGGTCCATTAAAAATAAAGAAAAAATCTCTATTTTATTGCATGACGGTACCGTAATCCCGGTTGATAAATGGACATTGGTTGGGGTAACGGGAAGCGAATACCAATTGTTAACGAGTTACTGCGTCTCTAAGGATTGGTCCAGTAATACGTTGATGGTAAAGGCGCTAAAAGTAAAACAACAACTCTTATTGAACTACACCGGTTCATTGGCGGTCGCTTGGTTCTCGCCCTCAACGACACCGATAAGCCAGCTTACTATTCAGCTTGAATCAAGGACTTTGTGTCCTTAATAAGAAGACAAATCACATGGAGGTGGTAGATGCTTTATTCAGTGGTGATCCTATCTTACAACGCAGAACGGACGTTAGCTAAGTGCCTGGCGTCATTGATTGGTGCGCTCGAAAAATATGCGGAGCCATCAGAGGTATTCGTTGTGGAGAATGGATCCACCGATGGCAGTCAAGCGATATTAAATGCCTTCAAAACCACATATCCAAACTTGATAAAAACCATTTTATTTAATAAAAACACGGGCACAACGCATTCTAGAAACAGCGCGTTGTCTCGGGTACAGGGTAAATACGTTTTAATTTTGGATTCGGATGCTTTTATCGACAAGCCCGCATTAGACACGTTAACAGAAAGCCTTGACCGGGAAACGGACATTGGTTTGGTCTGTCCCCAGTTGCGTTATCGTGATGGTAGATTTCAAATGTCTACGGATGAATTTCCAACGTTAGGTCGGAAATTACAGCGTTTTCTTTCGTTGAGTAAAATGCAAAAAAGTACGGATGTATATTCGCTTAAGGAAATGGATGTTGATTATGCCATATCCGCGTGCTGGCTAATGTCACGACAAGCGGTGGAAAAGGCGGGGTTATTTGATGAAAAGATCTTCTATTCTCCGGAAGACGTCGATTATTGCATTTCATTGTGGAAAGCGGGTTTTCGTCTCCGTTACATTCCCCAAGCGCATGTTATCCATGATGCGCAAGAGTTGTCTCGTGGATTCAAAATCACCGCATTTCATCTCTCACATTTAAAGGGGTTGTTTTACCTTTTTTGGAAGCATAAATACTTCTTCTCACCCAAGGGAATACAAACGCGACTTCGAAGGGTAGGCTAATGTGTGGGTTTGTCGCTGCGGTAGCATCGGAGAAGGCCCCCTTGCCCAACATGGGCAGAGTCAAGGCGATGCAAGCCGCTATTGCACATCGCGGTCCGGACAGTGAAGGTTTTTTAGTCGAGGAGAGTGTGATCCTTGGGCATCATCGGTTGTCGGTGATTGATGTCGATAGTGCTCCTCAGCCGGAAAGAACGATAGATGGCCGATTCTCGATGGTCTACAACGGTGAGATATTCAACTACAAATCGTTGAAAGAAGAGCTGGTTGCACAAGGGGTTGTTTTTGAACGTAGATGCGACACAGAGCTTTTGCTGAAAGCCTTTTTAAGGTATGGGCCCGCCGTATTCTCGCGCTTAGATGGGATGTTTGCCGCCATCATTGTTGATCATCAAAAAGAGCTAGTTTGGGCGGTAAGGGACAGGGTCGGGGTTAAACCTTTATACCTAGCAAAGGAAGAGGGGGTTTGGTTGTTCGCCTCTGAGATTCAAGCAATTAAAGCTTATGCCCCTTCACGCTTTAGCTCCTTTAACCCGGAAGCCATTGATAACTATATGATGCTAGGCTACATCGTTGAGCCCAAGACGTACATCGCAGGAATTCACCAATTACCGCCAGCCCATTATGCTGTTTATGACATGAAGTCAGGTGAGGTTAAACAGCATGAATACTGGTCTTTAAAAGACGTTATACATTCGACACCCTCATTTATCAGTCAATCTGAGGGATGCAATATACTCGAAGCCAGCATTCGCGATCAGTTAATGTCGGACGTCCCTCTTGGCACCTTTCTTTCTGGGGGACTCGATTCTAGCCTTGTCACCCAGGTTGCTGCATCACAAATGAATGGTAAGAGGATCCATTGCTACTCCGCGGGTTTCAGCGTTAGCGATCATGATGAAATTCCAGCTGCGTTGGAAGTCGCCGAAAAGGTGAATGCGCACCATACCACTCTCTATTTTAATGAGTCCTTGCTTTCCCGTGTCGGACAGGTGGTAGATATTTATGGTGGGCCTTTTGCAGATAATGCGGCTTTACCGACGTACGATTTAGCACTCAATGCACACGACCAGGTTAAAGTCCTGCTGTCCGGCGATGGCGCAGACGAATTGTTTTTTGGTTACCGGAATCATCGTTCGATGTTTATCGAACAAGCCGTTAAAGCGTATCTCCCAAGCTTCATTAACGAGCATGTGCTGGGCTGGATCGCAAATGGATACCCAAATCACCCTTCAATGCCGCGTTCGTTGAGAGCAAAATCAACCTTTCAATCACTCAGTATGCCACTGTGCGAAAGTTATTGTTATGCGATGAGTATTGCGTCAAGAGCAACGCTCAATCAACTTTATAGCCATGAATTCAAATGCAGATTAGGTGCCTTTTCGACAGAGGGGGAATTTGCGCGTATCGGCCATGAGCTAGAACATCACAATCCTATGAAAGTGATACAGTATCTCGACTTCAAAACCTACCTCCCAGGCTCCGTGTTAACCAAAGTCGATCGCGCCACGATGCGTGCCGGTGTTGAAGCACGGGTGCCATTCTTAAGCAATACCATGATGGATAGGGTATTGCCGCAAGAGCCTCAGCATAATATTGATTGGCGAAGGAATAAAAAACAATTACGACACTGGGCTGGCAAATGGTTAACCGATGATGTTAGAAACCGGGAAAAACAATCCTTTACATCCCCGTTATCGCAATGGTACCGCACGGTGCAGTACCCAGAGCTTTTTCGCATGATCATGACGGATGAACTCATGGAGTCAGGTATATTTGACGTAAGAAAAGTTGATGCTTTACTGCGTGAGCATCATATAGGCAAAGCCGATCATGGAACGACGCTATGGGCGCTATCAATTCTAGCAAGAACGCTTAAACACTAGAACTAAAAAAAATACAAGGAATGTATTCATGAAAATTTTATACCATCACCGAATTGCGTCAAAAGACGGCCAATTTGTACATGTTGAAGAAGTGATTCGGGGGTTGGAAAAAGACGGGCACGAAGTCATGCTCGTTGGACCACCAGTTCACACAAAAACGGACTTTGGCCATGATGGTGGACTGGCTAACAAGCTGAAGAAAATTTTGCCCAAGGCGCTCTATGAAATTATGGAGTTGGGCTATGGTGCCCTGATAGCAAAACGTCTATATCGAGCTATAAAGGTATTCCAGCCTGATGTTATTTATGAACGGTACAACCTCTACCAACCGGTTGGAGCAATGTTAGCCAAGCGTTTCAATATACCTTTACTCCTAGAAGTTAATGCGCCGCTCAAACAAGAGCGAATAGCCTTTTATGGCGCGCTAGGACTGCCTAAAATCGCCGCGTGGTCAGAACGCTATGTGTGGGCAAATGCGGATTTAGTCCTGCCTGTATCCGAAGTGTTGGCTGACCATGTGCGCGCAGAGGGCGTACCGGAAGAACGGATCAAGGTGATTCACAATGGGGTCCGAGAGGAGGTGTTGGAGAGCTTCCGCGAGAAGACGACGGTTCTGGGTGAGACGATCACACTGGGTTTTTCAGGGTTCATGCACCTGACATGTGGCGTTGAGTGGGCTTTAGAGGTGCTTGCTGAGAGGGACGACCCTCGATTACGACTTTTATGTGTGGGAGATGGTGATGTCCTTCAGGGTTTAAAAGATAAAGCCGCCGCGCTGGGCGTTGAAGGTCAAGTTGAATTTACTGGGCTAGTCAAAAGAGAGGCCATTTTTGATTATGTGAAACAGTTTGATGTCGCGTTACAACCTGACGTGACCGATTATGCCTCGCCGCTGAAAATGTTTGAGTACATGGCTGCCAAAAGCATAATTATTGCCCCTAACAAAGCCAACATTCGCGAGATCCTTAATGCCGATTGTGCGGTCCTATTCGAACCCGGAGACCCAGAAAATTTCAAAAAAGCCCTCGTGGATACGTTGACGCATTTAGACGAGAAGAATGCCCTGCGAGAAAAGGTCTATCAGCATATGTGGCGTAAAGGCTTTACCTGGGATGAAAATGCCCGTCGGATCGCCAAAACAGCCAGAGGCCTAGTAGAAAGCAGGCCCCTTACACCTCACTTGACACAGAAAATGGCTAACAAATAGGAGCGGTTACCATGTCGTTTAAGCGTCAAGTGATTAGCGGCCTTTTGTGGTCCATTTTCTCGAAGCTCGTGACACAGATACTCTCCTGGGTGTCGACATTTTTTGTTATTCGGTTACTTACCCCAGAAGATTATGGCGTAATGTCTATTGCTGCAGTTTTTTTTACGCTTGTCAGTATGTTTGCGACAAGTGGTTTATCGAAGGCGGTCGTTAATGAACAGAAGCGATGTGAGCGAACGAGTAATCTTATTTTTACCTTCTCATTGCTTGTTAACCTTGTGCTGAGCAGCCTGGTCGTCATATCGGCACCTTTCATTGCTGACTGGTATAATAACCAAAATCTCGTACCGGTACTTTGGATGATGGCGGCAATAAGTCCCGCCAGCAGTTTTATCGTTATCCCACTGGCGCATTTGCAGATGGAGATGCGATTTAAATCTAAGGCATTTATTGAGGGTGCCGCGATGCTTTTTGGTTCTATTGTCGCGCTTTCATTAGCATTAAACCTTGATACGGGCTATTGGGCATTAGTGTTTTCCAGTGTGGCCATTACTGTCGTAAGAATGATTGGTTACAACCTCGTTGCGAGAAGTCGGTACCGACCCACGCTTAATTTTAAGGGGGCCTTCTCGTTGTACAGTTTTGCCCTGCATCTCCAACTCGGCGGGGTCATTTGGTTTTTATACTCTCGCGCTGATACGTTGATCCTCGGCAAGTTTTTGGGGTTAGAAAAAACAGGGGTTTACAATGTTGCCAATGAAGTTGCTACGATTCCGATGAACAAGGTCACGATGATCATGAATGACGTTGCTTTTGCCGCATTTAACAAAGTAAAAACGGATATGGTGGCGGCAAAGGCTTATTTACAGAAGGCGCTGCGCCTCCTTTCTGTCGTAGCATTCCCTGTGTTTTATGGAATAGCGTCCATCTCGAACGAAATCGTTTCTATTGTGCTCGGTGAAAAATGGATTGAAGCCGGGCCGCTCATCTCGCTGTTTTGTATTATCGTCCCTTTTCGGATGCTTAACATTTTGCTTGGCAATTTTATCACTGGGATGGGGGAGGTTAAATTTGGTTTAAAAAATGCCATTCTCACCGCCATATGCTTAATTACCGCATTGTTTATTGGTGGCCCTTATGGTTTAAAAATAGCAGCGTTCACTTGGTCGTTAGGATATGCCATTGCCCTGATTATTATGTACAGACGTTTTTTATGTAAATTCGACCTGCCTTGGCGATTCTTCTCGGTCGCATGCACGCCTTTTTTTCTGTCAGCACTAATGCTTGTTGGGCTGTCTCAACTGGGCGGGTATTTAGCAAGCCAAACGACCTTTTCTATTGAAGTCTGGCAGATTATGTTTTTGAAAATCCTTGCAGGGGGTGGGTCCCTAGGTTTAGCTCTGCTTTGCTTGTACGGCAGAGAGATGAGGGAACTGCTATCAAAGGCGTGACATTAAGTGACCCCAAACCGCTTGCTATCAGCGGCTTGGCGGTCCAGCGCCATTTTAGACATAATCATGGTGAATTTTCTTGCCTTGGGGTCAACTTTGATGATTTTTGGGGATAACGTTCCTCGGAACGACACGTTGCTATAGTCTCGTGGCCGCGATAATCCCACATAACTGATCCCATATTCTAAAATATTGTTAAAATCAATACAGACATTATCTAAGGTCAGTCCTTGGCTTTGATGGATAGTTATTGCCCAGCCTAGACTGATAGGCATTTGGGTGAAAGACCCCGTTTTTTTCTTGGTTTTATTGGCCCCCTTATTATTGGGGCCGACCACTGTATGCTCGAATTCCCATGTGTGCTTTTTGACTTCAACGATCCCGCCACGATCAAGTTCCACAGTGATTAACTTATTGGACAGTGATAAAACAATACCGGGATCGCCATTGCTATACCCTTCATTGCGGTTGTTGGTACGGATGATGACACGCGCGCCCTCTTTGATTCGGATAAGGTCAGGAACGACTTTGGTTTCAACGGTCCCCTCGCTTTCGGCGCGAAAGGTATATTCTTTTGTTGAAATGGCATCGAGCTTTGTTGTGTTAATACTCGCTGCCATTTTGTTTGTCGAAACTAAGTGAATCGTCGCTTCATCAATACGGCCTGTCGCGACTTGCTTTAAATAGGCTATCGCATCATCAATTCTGTTACCCATGCGTAAATTACGCAAAGCGCGGCGAAGCTCTTCGTTGCCCTGACGAATGTACTCCGTTAGCACATAAGGCGTAAATTCGGCCTCGTGGAATAACGGTGATTCGAACAGATGACGACGGTGACCGTATTGCTCAAAATACAACAGGTAGTCCTTGTTTCTTTTATCCACGACCGGCGGGGCCTGCATGAAATCAGCAACCAAAATAAGCTGAACGCCGCCGAAAGGTTTGTCGTTGCCCCTGGCTCTTTGCAGCCATATGTTCAGAGCTTCGAATTTATCAATCCGCAACATGCTTGCCTCGTCAATGAGCAGTATTTTAAGCGCTTTAAATTTGTCTCTCGCCTCCTTACTCATTCGTTCTGGGAACGAGATATCTCCCCCTCTGAACCCCATAAAACTATCGATGGTTTGACCCATAACATTAATGGCGGCCCTACCGGTTGTTGCGGTAACCACGAGGCCGTCTATGTGTCGTTCTAGGA
>NZ_JBAHZB010000001.1:30483-209744 GCF_036697315.1 Alteromonas sp. 14N.309.X.WAT.G.H12 | reverse complement strand
AAAGCGAGTTTTTGTCCGAACTTTAAAGAGCGGTAGTCGTCAGTATCAACAATCGAGGGCAGTTTTCTTGCCCATTCGGTATCGCCGGCTATTTCTTTTTCTAACACTGTCATTTTCTTTTTAGACTCACGGTGGTGGCGCATAAATGCCTGTGCCTAAACGTTCTGTTTTGATGTGTAAATGAAATCATACTGCGTCTTATACATCGCGCTCATATTACTCGTTGGGTTCGTTCGTTAATAATAGCGCAATAAACGCATGAAGAAAACAATTATGTTGTTATTTTGACACGGCAATGTCGAGGATTTGCGTGCAGATAAAACAGAAATTGAAATAAAGCACCGTTACGTTTTGTATAGCAGATGCAGTTTCTGCCAGAGGGGGAGGGGCGAGTACTGTTTCCTACCTGCAAGATAATACCTCTGATATAATGTAAACGATAAAAAAGTGAAACTACGCGCATCTTGTTTTGGTTACTAGTAGTTGGTATTATTTAGGCGATTAAAATAACAGAGGTCCTGATGGAAAACCTTACGGATTTAGAGAGCACTATAACATTTACTCAGTGGGTTAATTTCCGCTTTGTCATGGCCGAACCTACGGACGAAAGAAAATTAACGGACTCTATCGAACGGACTGTCGAAGAGCTATCGTGCCTTTACGGTAGCCACTGCCAGTTTTTTTGTGATTTCACATCAAATATAGATACAACTAAATATCCGTTTTTCAAAACAGACGACGCTGACGTTGTGGTTCAAGAAAGGTCCCAGCCGTTATTGGACTTTCCCGTTTATAGTAACGGTCGCCTAATTAGTGCTGACCGTAATATCGCTGATAATATGGAAGAGCTTCCCCCAGACGAATTTATTACACTAAGCTATAAAGAACAGTTCGTTTTTCGCGTGACGGTATGGGTAAATGAAGAACGCACTGAACACGAGGCTTTTGTTAATATGCTAACAAACCTTGTAGATAATGCCTCGTTGCCCAGCGTCAACCTTTTGTCTATTGAGGCATCCTCCTCATTCATCGACCTGAACTCGCTACTAAGCCGTCAGAAATGCAAAAAAGCACAGCCTATTTTGGGCTTAAAAAACCGTTCACCAAGGAGTTTCGTTCCCTTTGGGAAGAGTAAGCAAGCGGCCTTGCAGGGGGTGGTTGATGATTTATTGGCGTCGACCGAAAGAAGTCATGAGGCATTGATTCAACTCGCCGAAACCCGCAGCGTCGACCTCGGTTCCGAGAAGATACAGTTTTTGACATCCATGGGTTACAAACGTCATGACAAACTGGCTGAAGTTGCTGCCGGTATTAGTCTGTTAAGCACCAAGCCATCAACCCGTCTTTATCCGATTTGGATCTGCGTGGCGATTGAATCGGCAGAACATGGGCGGATAACAACTTTTTTCCGATATCTAGAACTCCCGCCATTTGATTTGGTTGAGGCGGGATTTGAACTGGCTCGAAGCTATCCGGTTAGTGGTCTTTTTAATAACAAAGGAGGGGGAGAATACAACAGGGTGTTACAGCTTATGTTGGGCCGCAAGTTTGATCAGTTTTTAGAATACGGCATCGGCCTTTATAAAAACGTAACAAAAGAAGGCCAGGTACTTTTTAAACTCGCCATTCATACTACGGAACATGACGAAGCTGCAACATTATTATATGAGGGGAGTGAGATTGAGGTCTGCAACTATCTTCAAGAATTGCTCAAAGCTTTACCCGAACAAGGTCGTTTTACCGGGGACGACATTCTCCGTGAAATTGAAGATCTTAGTTTTGAAAAACGCGAATGAACACGTATCCACAGAAAAGGGATTTTTATGAAAAAAACACTTCTTGCGCTGGTAATAGGCGCAACATTTACGCTATCAGGCTGTAATCAAAAAGAAACGGCAGACTCCATTACCCACGGCAATGACTATTTTACTCATCAGGATTACCGCGCGGCCAGTATCGAATATAAGTCGGCCTTACAACTTGATCCTACGCTCGTTGAAGCCCGGATTGGTTTAGCTAAGATCGCATTGGCTACCCGGGATTTTACGGGCGCACTGACGGAACTGGAGCGCGCGCGCGATTACCAAGTAGAGCAGGGCGGTGCCGTTGACGAGATAAGCACTCTGATTGCGCGTGCAGCACATCGTGGCGAGGCTGATACGGTTTTGATGGACCTGCCTGGAGAAGGGAAACCGGAGACGGCATACTACCAATTAATACGGCTGGTGACGGATGGCAAGCAAGAGGATGCCAGTCAATTGTTTGCGACGATTAAGGAAAAAGATTCTCCTTTCACCACGCTTTCACGCGCGTTGATGGCCTCCGTGACCTCTTCTACTGAGGCCGCTCTCGCATTGATGCCGGATTCAACCGAAGATTATGATGATGTGCAACGTTCTGAATTTGCGTTATTGCTTACTGGGTTAGCCGTGCGTAACGGCAAGATCCAAGACGGGGTCAAAGCCCTGGAATTGTATTATCAATTAAACCCATTAGATTACGTGCGGGCCTTACAACTTTCTCGTCTACTTGTTGAAGAACGTCGATTTGATGACGCCGCGCCAATCATCACCGCCCTTAATGCGAAATTTCCTCAACACGGTATGATTTCAGAACTCATGGCAATAATTGCTTATGAAAAGAAAGATTTTGATACCGCAATGTCATCTGCGAGTGCAGCGATTGTTGTTGAACCGAACAGTTCCATGGCACGCCTTGTGTATGCATACAGTGCAATGAGTCTTGGCGACAATGAAACCGCTCTGGAAGCGCTCGAATACATCATCGATCGCCTACCTCAATCGCATCCGGCGCAGCGCCTTTACATCAAGCTAAAAGCGGCCAATGGAGAAGCGGCTGATGTTGCTGAACGCGCGTTGGATTTAAGTAACCTAACCCCGCTGGATGCACCTCTATTGTCCGCATTGGGAATGGAAATGCTGCGTGCTGGTGATATAAATGTTGCGAAAAAATTTGCAGATAAAGCCGAACATCTGGGGGCAACTGGAAAAGCGCGCTCTATGTTGGGTTTGTTGCAACTTTCGGTCGGCGACGATGCCGCTTTCGACAACTTGGAAGAGGCATTCCTTAATGCACCAGAATCTAAATTTGTGGGAAACAACCTGGCGACGGCATACCTAAGCGAAAAGCGTTTTGACGATGCCTATCAATTAGGTGATAAATTGGTTGGGGACGGTAAATATATTGATGGGACAATGTTAAAAGCGGTTGCAAAATCACGTATGGGAGAACTCGTTGACGCCGAACAGCTCTTTACCGATGTGTTATCAAAAGATCCCCAGCACTTCATGGCCCGAGCCGGTAAAATCGAAGTGGAAGTGAAGCTTGACCACCGTAAAAAAGCCGCGTTGCTTTTCGATGAGTGGGTCGTAGAAGAGGGAATGGCGGGGCTTTTCCGCAATTATATAGCCGTCCTGCGAAATAAAGGCGCGGATACGGACGTTAGAGCGGCAATTGACCATTATGATAATTTGATCGACAACGGTAAAATTACATCGGAACCAGCTAAGTTAATGAGTGCGCAAGCACACTTTATTGTCAACGACATCCCTCAAGCTAAATCCCGTCTCGATAGCGTAAAAGACACGCACCTTAGAGGCGCGGAGTTTTGGCTGTTAAGTGCCACGGTTAATGAGCGATTAAATAACACGTCAGATGCGCTTGATGATTATAGAGCTTGGCATGAACTCTCACCCTCAGCGCCGATCCCTGTTATGGGAATGATGCGTATGCTAACAAAGCAAGGGCGTGTCGATGATGCAATACTGGCTCTTGATGCAGCAATGCCGGAACTGGAAAACCCCTTACCGGCGCGTGTAATGCGAATGCAATTGCTGATATCCAAGCGAGATTGGGCACAGCTAAGTACGGATTTCTCGCTGTTGCCAGAAGACGTTAAACAGATGCCTTACGGAAAAGCGGTAGGCGGCCTCCTTGCCGTACGGAAGGGTGATTTTAATGGTGCTAAACAAATTGCTCCGTTGTTAGAAAAATACCCCAGTGATGAATTTCTCCGATGGACAGTGGCCGGTTATAGCAAGGATCCATCCCTGAAATCGGAGATCATTCCGTTTTTAGAACGGTATACCGGGAATTACCCCAAAAGCGCAATAGCCTGGTTTATGCTGGGTAACGAATATGCGGGGAAAGGGGCATTCGAAAAGGCTGTTGAACCCTACAGAAAAGCCGCGGAGTTTACTCCCAGTAACGGACTGGTTTTAAATAACCTTGCGTACAGTGAATTGAAAGTCGGAAACTTTACCGACGCCGTAAAGCATGCGTATAAAGCGGTCTCTGCATCGCCGAAGCA
Organism: Alteromonas sp. 14N.309.X.WAT.G.H12; assembly: GCF_036697315.1. NCBI lineage: Bacteria > Pseudomonadati > Pseudomonadota > Gammaproteobacteria > Alteromonadales > Alteromonadaceae > Alteromonas > Alteromonas sp. 14N.309.X.WAT.G.H12. The sequence continues at coordinate 205,414 of NZ_JBAHZB010000001.1, read as the reverse complement.
AGCTCCCTTTGTGGAAACGCTTGCGACCGCGCTTATCGAGACTGGAAAGAATGCGGACGCGGTGGATGTTATGGAGCGTTTCCTTGATAGCGGAGCAGAAGTCAATGACGTCTTTAAGGCAACTTTAGAAAAAGCTCGTTCAATGTAAAACTAAGAGGTGGCAAATAACATACGTTATGTCTAATATTTGTTAGTATTAGACATTGTTTAATATTCTGTTTTTAAAGTCTTTTGTAAGCCTTATTTCTATTCATCTTTCATCTATGTCTGGTATATAGTATGTATTAGACATAGACTATAGCTTTTCATGTTAACCGAGAATTACGAATATGAAAATGAAGGTTCCGACGCCTCTCTTCCCGACCTACCGTGAGCTCCTTGAATTTGAAAGCGGCAATTACCCTCAGTTAACGGATTACTTAAAAAGTAAGCCCGACTGGATGCATACGCATTGGCGATGGGCCAAGGATTTTCTTTTGTATATTGGACGTAACAAGTCCAGCAACACTTACATTCGGTTTCGTAATGATGTTGAGAAGTTCTTGCTATGGGTATTTGAGTTTGAACAAAAGCCCGCTGATGGTTTTCGTAAAGCGGATATTTTGCGCTACATCGATTTTTGTGTGAAGCCTCCGGAAAAATGGATAACCACGAATTTAAATGATCGTTTTGTTTTTTCCAACGGCGGTTTCCAAAGTAACCCTCACTGGACCCCTTTTCGGTTATCCACGCCGAAACACGATCGTTCAACGGTACCTGATGTAAAAAGGTACCGGCCTACCATGCAAACTCTGGAGTCGGCACTCGTATCTCTCAGTGCCTTTTACCGACATCTCATGGAAGAAGAACTCTGTTTCGGAAACCCGGTCACATTAGCAAAGCGTGACTGTAAGTATTTAATAAAAGACAGCCAGGTGAAATCCACTAGTCGTTTAACGGAAGAACAGTGGCACTACCTCTTGTATTCCACCATTGAGGAAGCGGACAAAAATCCGTTTTTTGAACGCAATCTGTTTGTTATAGTGGCGATGAAGACCCTTTTCTTGCGGTTGTCTGAATTGTCTGAACGTGATGACTGGCTACCAATGATGAGCCACTTCTGGGTCGATGAAGATAACAATTGGTGGTTTAAGGTTTATGGCAAAGGGAAGAAGATCCGTGATGTTTCAGTACCCCCGGACTTCCTGCGTTTTCTTACGCGCTACAGAGAATGGAGAGGGTTATCCCCCCTACCCCATAAAGGCGAACAGATTGTCTTGGTTGAAAAGATTCGCGATAGAGGGGGTTTAACTGGGCGGCAGATTTCCCGCCTCGTCCAAGACGCATTCGATAAGGCCTATGAGAAAATGCGCAAAGAGCGAGGTCCTGACGCGGCAAAAGATTTACGGGAAGCGACCGCCCATTACCTTCGGCACACATCGGCAAGTATGGAGGTGGAGAGAGGTCGACCTTTAAAAGATCTTTCGGAGGACTTAGGGCATTCGAGTAGTGCGACAACAGATAAGGTGTATGTCCAAATAGAACGTAAACGTCGGGCCAGCTCGGGGAGAGATCGTAGCGTTGATTAACGGAACTCTGTTGTTTCGCTTTCTCAGAGGCAAAAAAAAGCTACCTTGCGGTAGCTTTTTCTTGGTTGGTGTTGCTTAACATCCTTGTCAGCTTTAGAACACATCCATCGTGTTCGTATATTTGTTGGCATCCATCGCCGAGTGAGAACTTTCCGTAGGACCAAAAACCTCTTGTTTTTGCTGTCAATCCATGACCATCTCTTGCTAGATCCCTTACTAGCTCCTTTTTACTACTACATCCATGCAGTATTAGTCCATTTAAAACGATTATCCTAATCGTTAATAGCCGAATCCTTCAGCCTTCCTAGACCATCCTTGCTATGCACATCCATTGCAGTTACATCCCGTAACATATCCTAGTGCATCCCTTGCTCACGTCCTGTGCTATATAACCTCCACTCCTGTGGGTGTCCGTTTGATAAATCCATTTACCACACATTCCATGTTTAAAGAGTCATCCAAACTCTTTGAAACTCCGTTTACTGCATTACTGCTTCCCGTCCTGGGATGATTAAATTATACATGGAACAATGGCTCACGCAATGACTTATCAATAATCAATTTACAGAAAACAACAGTATCTTTACGTTGCCTGAAGTAAATAACATGAAAAACAGACACTTAACGGTGTTTTGCGCGAGAGTAAAGATATTGTAAGTGAGTGAACTTTGCTCTTCTCGCTTGTTTCGTGAGTTTTAAACAACTCAAAACCCATGATGCGTTTTAAATAAAATGCTAATCATAAAAATCATTATTGATGAATAAAATGTTCTATGCTAAAAATAAAGCTCAATGATGAGAAAGGAGCTCTTTATGTTACATGAAATTACCACGCAAGGAATTGGCCTGCCTGTTACCGCAGCAATTCAAGAGCAAGTCGACAAAAAACTGCTTGCATTTGCAAACCGATACGACGCCATTATTGTCAAAGTATCGTTTTCGGTTAAGGGGAAAAACACACATGTACTCATTGAATACCGCGATAATTTATGCCTGCGAACGGTAAAGAAAACCGGAGATTCGTTTTATTCCGTGCTTAAATCTGCGGCGAAATCATTGCGGCAGACCGTCACTGAGGCTCACCAAAAATGCGTAGATCAGAAACGTAAAAAAGTGATTTTTGAGCCGCAAGAAGCCGCGTAACCTACCTCGATGTAGGAACAAGAAAAAGGTAGCTTATACGCTACCTTTTTTCTTGTTTGAATAAAAGAGACGTGATATTTTACTTTTACAGATTTGTTATATTAACTGGAAAATCAAATGAGTTTAGCGTTTGAGAATGCATGTTCCGAAATAAAACGTACCGCAAGCACCGAGCACATCAAAAAAGCGTACCAAGACATGAGCGATGAATATCGGTCGATGGTTAAAGAAGACGTTTTTGTGCGTTTTTTTGAAGGTCCGAACCGCAACACTATTTTGTGGCATGATTATGAAGCCGGCGGGATCTCCGCTAAGCAGGTCCCCCCTCTTCAGTTTGCGGCGGTCAGAACCGACATGGAACTCAATATTATTGATTTGCCCATTGATATTTATTGCAAGCTAGACTGCGATCGACTTCCCCACCCTCAAGCTATCGCAATAACGAAAATAAATCCGATGAAGTGCGTCACAGAGGGGCTTCCTGAGCCGGAATTTTTCCGTCATATAAATAGGGAGATGAGTCTCCCAAACACTTGTGTTTGTGGTTATAACTCGATGAATTACGACGACGAGGTAACGCGCTTTGGTTTGTGGCGTTCACTCATCCCCGTTTATGAAAGAGAATTTAGAAACGGAAACTCACGGTGGGACTTATTGCCGGTAATGGCGACATTTGCGTCGTTAGGCATACCGGGTGTCATTGTACCCGTTACAGATGAGGGGGAAACGACACTAAAACTTGAAGCTATCGCCGCGGCAAATGATATTACGCAAGAGAACGCTCACAATGCTGTTGACGATGTCTATGCGCTGATAGGCCTGGCAAAATTATTAAAGCGTGCCTCTCCACTCCTTTGGGATTACCTTTATGATGGACGCCGCAAGAAAACGGCATCAGGCAGATGTCTAACAGGAATGACAGGTATGCTCTACTCGCCGATGATGGGCGCTGAACATAATTACGGCAAGCCGGTTTTGATCCTTGGCCCAAATCCACAAAACCGGAATGCTGGGCGAGTGTATCTTGAATTGGATGATGTTACACGTATCCGCCAAATGTGGAAAATGCCCCTGGAAGCGATCCGAGAGAACGTGTTCAAAAAGAAACAAGACCACATTGAGGCGGGGAGCGAGCGTCCGCCCTTATCGACATTAAAAATCAACAATAGCCCCGCCTTTTTCCCATTTAATTGGCTGGTAAAAGAGGGATTTATTGATGATGAATCACCGGTCATTCTTGCGGATAAAATCGCTTCCAATCGCGACTTCATTAGCAAACTACTCGCAGTGTTTGAGTTAGATTCATTTCCTGAAGAGGATGATCCTGAATTGATGCTTTATGGCGGTTTCCCCTCAGACGGGGATAAGGGTAAGCTGGCACGTTTGAGTTCCCAGCCCATCGTCGAAGCTTTTGCAAAAAAAGAAGCGAGCTTTGATGACCCGTCCCTTAACCTCATCTACCTTAATGCAAGAGCTAGATTACGCGATTATCCTGGGATCACGCTATCTAACGATGACAAGGGCGCTTGGCAATTTTATTGCGCATCGTTGCAGATACAACCGATTGATGAGAGCAACCCAAAAGGGTACGTAAACCTTACTAATGCAGAAAAGCTTTTGGCCAAAACGGAAATGGACGATGCGTTGCGTGGGGGGTATAAAGAATATCTGTCTTACGTCCGACAACAGATAGGGCCAAGCCTTCCCTGAATGCCTGATTATCATAGCCTTGCGTTAGCATATTGAAAAATAACACCGTTCCTCTATAATCAATCTATTATAGAGGGGGTCGCATGTTATATTTAGGGATAGGTACGGGGATCAACCTAAGCCATGCAGAATCGCAAAAACTGATTGAACTCGGAGAGTGCCTGGCGCTTTGCGGGTGGAAATTGCGCTGTGGGGGACGAAGCGAAGTCGAAGATAAGTTGGTTGAGGGGGCTCGACGTGTTCCTGAGATCGAACCGGAAATAATTTTACCTTTTCCGTATTACCGGCATTATGATCCCTCAGTAAACGGCGTATCTATTTTTTCCTTTCTTCCGGAAAAGATGCAGCATAAAGCACTGTCCATGTTAGATGCCCCGTCGGAATTGCTTATTTATAAATCACGTCATCAAAAAGTGATGCTGGCCTCCGGGGCTTCCCTCGCGTTTGGTCTGTCCTTAAACACGCCGGTTAGGTTTGCCTTAACCTGGGTGAGAAACCTACAAAAACGGAATTTGCACCTTAACCAAGGAGCATCAATATTTTACACCTTAGAAAATCGCGGTATACCTGTATTCAATCTTGCCGACCCAGAGTCTCAGGCCCGCATCAATAAATTCATTGATAGTACATTAAAATCGGCGATTTAGATGTTATCAAGTCCACTCTACCAAATTCTGGTGTTGTATCTCTTGAGGCTGGTCCGTCTGGAGTTATAGGTAAGTCTGTAATAGAAGATTGATGGCCCGGTCAACTCAATACGGAAAGATAAATTAACTGAAATTGCCCTGAACACTTGGCATTTGTTACTGCTTTCCAAGAACGCTCAGCCTCTGCTTTTAAAAAGGCTACATCAGAACTCGCGTGGGGAACATATGCTTGGTTTTGTTCTGAGCCTGATAATATCGTAGAGCTAAAAGATGGAAATCCATAAAAAAAAGCGTCTAACTGCTGACCCAAAAATCTGCTAAATACCGCGTAATTTCAAAGCTTTATTACCTCCCTTTCTTTCCGTAAAAAAATGTAAAACATCAACTATTGGCCTGCATATTGCTACTTGAAATTGCGCTCACATTATTAATTAAGGGAGTCAACTATCTTGTTGAAAAAAATAATAACATCCATGGCGATGCTCGCAGCCACATCTGCACATGCTGAATTGCCGGAGTTTGATATCACGATTGTGTTTGATGAAGGTTTAACGGAATCACAAGAGGCCATCTTTCTCGAAGCTGAAGCTTATTGGGAAAGCCTTATCACGAATTACGCCTACGACGTCACGTTTCCAACCGGGTTAACAATTACAGCATCAGGTGAAGATATAGATGGTGTTAGTGGTGTTTTGGGGAGTGCCTCCCCTACTCTCGGTTATTCTTACGCTGGTATTACTTATGCGAGTACCGGCACCATGACCTTCGACACTGCCGATTTAGCCGATATGGAAGAAGACGGAAGCCTGTATTACGTTATTCTCCATGAAATGGCTCATGTTATCGGCTATGGCACCTTATGGACCTACAACGACCTTTATGACGAGGGAACCGGGCAGTACACCGGGGAATACGCACTGGCTGAATACCAAGCAGAATTCGATTCTACCGCAACCTACATACCGGTTGAGCAAGATGGGGGAACCGGAACTGCAGATGGCCACTGGGATGAAGATTGGGCTGGGGGAACTGAAGAGCTAATGACAGGGTGGTATGAGGGTTCAGCTTTTATCAGTAACACCACATTGGCTCAGTTTATGGATCTAGGCTACATCGTAGATTTTGACTCTTTGGTTGCCGTTGTCCCGGCACCAACGGTGGGAGCTGCGACTTTATTAATGTTCGTTTTATATCGTCAACAAAAAAGTAAAGTAAATACAGAAAAAGGAATAGTGACATGCTAAAAAAAACGCTTTTAGGGCTAATGATCGCCGCCGCTTCGGCAACGGCATCAGCAGAATTGACAACCGAAGTTCAACATCAAGAATTTTCCGGCGAGGCAGGCCAAGACTCAAGTGACGCCGATATTCTCCCTTTAGAATTTGAAATGTTTGATGAATCCCTGGGTATTTTAACCGGTGTCTATATTTCATACACACTCGACGTTAGTGGTGGCTTGATCGGTGCGGACAACTTGACAGACGAAGACACATCGGGAACGGGCTCTTTGGGGGTTGAAGTACTTTTCTCTGAAATGTCAGGAATGAATTTTTTCGAAGAAGGGACTTTAGATGATGTGTTCACTAAGCTTAGTCGAATAGAAACCACTACGTTCAGTCTGGAAGCCGATCCCACGATGTCCGTCGATGGTTCAGGAGCAGACGTGCAGCAATACGATGGCACCGCCGGAACCGTAGATTCCGACGGGTATATCGCGCTAAATACGGACTACTTAGAGCAATTCATTGGGACAGATGAAACGTTCACAGTGGATTTCGACACCTCATCCATCACCTCAGTGGACGTGACAGGTGCCCAAGGTTTCTTTCAGCCAGTGAACATGATTTTGGGGGTTGATTTATACTACACCTACGAAGAAGTTTCGGTCGTTGAAGAGACCAGTAGTGTTCCCGCCCCACTCAGCTTTGCTGCATTAGGCCTTGTGATGACCGGCCTTGGTGCGCGTAGAAAAGCTGCGTAGCACCGCCCATGGACTTTCTAGGCCGCGTTGTCTAGAAGGTCTTATCATCTCAATTACGAAAACAAAAAAAATATTAAAAATAGACTAATTCATACAGACAACATAAAATCTCTTTGGTTAGAATATAACAAAGTTATATGATAAACTATAAGGAATAACAAGGGATTTGTCATATGCATAAAAAAAGCTTTTTAAAATGGGCTGGCTCAAAAGGAAATGCACTTCATAGCCTTCTTTCTCATATTCCTCGTACCGGTGGTGTTTGGGTTGAGCCCTTTGTGGGGAGTGCAACCCCCGCGCTAAACGTCGAATACGACCGCTTCATACTCAGTGACATTAATACAGATCTGATCAACTTAATGAGATGGGTGGTCGACAATCCCAAAGAGGTGGTAGCGCACGTCACTCCTTACTTTACCCAAAAACACAATACTAAAGAGGCTTTTTACGCGTTGCGCGCGAGGTACAACCAATCAACGGACAGTAAGGAGCGGGCGATTCTCTTTTTGTATCTTAATCGGCATTGTTACAATGGCTTGATGCGCTATAACAGTTCAGGAGGATACAACACCCCTTTTGGTGACTATAAAGCCCCTCGCGTCCCTGTAGAGCAGATTTACAACTTTTCAAAACATTTTATGGGCCGAGTGAAATTTGTTTCGAGCCCCTTTGACAAAGTTAAATTTGTCCGTCGAGAAGGTGTTACAGCATATTGTGATCCACCGTATCTCCCCCTTAGTCCAACGTCGTCGTTTGTGGGCTATTCCCAGAAAGGTTTTTGTCAAAAAGATCATCTAAAACTTGACCGTCGAGCTCGTTTTTGGGCTGAGCGGTGTAGTTCAGTATGGGTCTCAAATCATGCTGTTCCGGTACTCTCAAAATGCTACCCGTCAGCGAAAGAAGTGCATAGCTTTATGGTGTCAAGAAGCATCTCTCAAAATATCCATAACCGGAAACCTGTCGAAGAGGTTCTTTTAAAATACTAGCCTGTAATGACCGCACTTTTTTTACCAGCTTTCGCGGGCTTTGGGTTGATAGCAAATAACTAATCTAACGTACTAATGCCAATATCATTTGCTAAGGGAATAATTGCTGGAGTGCTTTTAATAAATATGGGTATTCGTAAAATGGTGTGTACGTTGATTCATATTCCTGCTAATATACAATCATGTTTAATTCGTAAAATAGTGTGTATTTAAAATGCAAAACAAAGCAGATTCACTTGTACTAGATGCGTGTTGTGGCTCAAAAATGCTCTGGTTTGATAATGACAATCCAATAACCATATTCAGCGACATTCGAGAGCTAGAAACAACGCTTTGCGATGGCCGCCCGTTGGTAATTAAACCTGATCAAATCAATGACTTTAAGAATTTATCATTTGATAATAATTCCTTTAAGGTGGTTGTTTTTGACCCTCCACATTTGGAGCATGTTGGTGATGAGTCATGGCTGGCGTTGAAGTACAGGAAGTTAACAAACCAGTGGCGTGATGACTTGTCTGCTGGATTCATTGAATGCTTTCGAGTATTAGAACCGAACGGAATTCTAGTTTTTAAATGGAATGAAACACAGATAAAAACAAGCGAGGTTTTAAAGTGCTCGCCATTTAAACCAATGTTTGGCCACATCAGTGGGAAACGCGCTGGTACTCACTGGATTTTATTTATGAAGAATGACGTAATGCGAGTTTTGCAGGGAAATGAAAGTCATGCAGCATGAACAGCAGAGCGTATTAAGTGCTAAACATTGAAAACCTAAAAGTAATTGAGCGTGAAGAGTATGACGAGCACTGCATATTCCACGCTCAATCTATATACCCTAACCGCACTTGTTCCGAGTGCGGATCAATCAATACTGTCATCATTGGCAAGGTAAACCAGCCTTACAATGACACTCGTATGTACGGCAAAACCATCAAGATTCAGTTCGATAGGAAGAGGCTGCGATGCAAAGACTGTAACAAAACTTGCTTTGAGCAACTGGACTGGCTCTCTAATGATTTCCGCATGACTAAACGAGCAGAAGATTACATCATGCGAATGTGTGGGAAAGTGCCGTTTACACATGTGGCCACTGAAATGGGCATCACGGAAGGGACTATACGTAACGTATTCGCCAACTATGTGGATGTTATCGAAGGTAAGCACGACTGGCTTGCTCCTCGCGTTCTTGGTATCGATGAGACACATTTCAGCAAGAAGATGCACCTTGTCATGACTGACATTGAGCGTAGAACTCTACTGGATATGCGTAAAGATAGATCTCAGGATGCCACTCAGAAAGCCATTATGAGGCTGATTGGATGGAAAGATATTGAGATCGTCTGTATCGATATGTGGCGACCGTATTACCGCGCTGTGAAACAGCTATTGCCTAACTCCGTTGTCGTTATCGACCGATTTCACGTTGCTAAGATGGCTGGCGAAGCTATGGAGAAAGCACGTAAGGCTATACGAGCAGAACTATCGGACAAGGAGCGTAAGAAGCTCAAGAATGACCGAAAGATACTGCTTAAGCGTAGGGCTAACATCAAAGGCTTGAACGAGCTTGCGTCATTCCATTTCTGGACAGAGGAATACCCAACGTTGATGGAAGTGTATAACGCTAAGGAAGCATTTCTCGACATGTGGGATATGCCAACCAGAAAGGAAGCTGAGGACTATTGGGAGAACTGGAAAGCAGTATCTACACCATCTGTCAGGAAATACTTCAAGGACGCGATACGTGCCGTTGATAACTGGCATGAGCCTATCTTTAATTGGTGGGACTATCCCTACACAAAAGCTGTTACAGAGAGCCTGAATAACACAATCAAAGGCGTGTTTAGGAATGGTCGCGGTTATAGCTTTGAAGTGCTTCGAGCGAAGCTGCTTTACAACAAAGGCGGCTTGGAAGTGTCAATGAAGTCCTTGAACAAACCAACCTATGATCCACTGTTTGAATTGTTGAAGAAAGACGATCCAAAAGTAACCATGCATGGCTTAAGACATAGAGCCTTTTAAGCCCTGTTTAGAGACATGGTTACTTTGCTTGAAAAACAACCAAATACACACGAATAGGGTTTGTGAAGTGTGGGCATCAATTCCGTATATTTATTAATCGACACTCACACTATTTCGAATACCCATAAATATCTCAATCTTGTTAACAAACTCTGAATCAACAAGATCCTCAAATTCATCTAAAATAGTTAAAATTGACTTCTGAGTATCAGCTTTTATACCTGTTAATCCATAGTACAAAGCGTCAAGTTGAGAAACGACTCCTAACTCTTCCACTGGTCCTTGGCTTAGTTGTTTAAGAAATCATCTATTTTCTTTAGGATGAAGGTGTTTTTTACTTCAACATCACCAAAGTCGTCTTCGTCGTACTTTTCTTCCCACTGCGCTTTATCCTCATCTGTAATCTTGCGTGGTTCAACCTGCTCGACGTGAAGTGGTAATTGCTCTATCTGCAAGTATGCCGGTAATGATCTTACCAAAGAAGGCTCAATGCTCTCCAAACGCAACGTGGTTTGCTTCTGATCCATAAACCATTTAATGACGCGACGCATGTGAATGGTTGCATCGGGGCATCGGCTGGCTTCGAGTGAAATCGAAAGCGCTGAATTATCATTTAACATTGCAGTACCTCATACCTTAAACATTAACAATACAATCTCATGTAACATCATTTTTGTCAATTTTTATGCTTTTTTTGACAACATTTTTGTTGTTATGTATTATTTTCGTGTCGACTAGAGAAAAGAGAGAGAAGCATGGCCGCAGTTCAAACATTCAGTCCAGGTTTAATTGGTGTTTCGGTGCTAAATGACGAAGACATCAAAAACCAGCAATCATTAGTTGCTGCTTTTAATGAGGCTGTGGAGCATGTAAAAACACTACTGACTTCTGGAAACGTAATTATTCACGTACCAGTATCTCAAGGCAAAGACAGTACTGTAGTTGAACTTATTGTGATGGAAGCGTATCGCCAATGCGTGGCAGAGGGTTCTATTGAGTCTCAGCGTCCACTGTTTCTTTCAACTGTTGACACTCTCAATGAATCGATTCCCATGAAGATGTACCCACAATACTGCAAGTCACGCATCGACCTTTATGCAGAAGAAAACAACATTAATTTGTTCTACGATTTTGTTACTCCAAGCCTAAACGATGAATACTTTATTAAGTATAACGGCGGCCAAAAACTGGTACCTAACGCAACGCGTCGCGGTGACTGTACAATTTTCTTGAAACTTACCCCTTCAGAGCGTCACGTAAAAACACTTTTAAAGCGTTTTGCTGAGGAACCGACGTCACAGCACTATGCCAACGCAAAAGTGGTAACGTGTGTGGGCTCACGCACTGGCGAAGGCAGCCGCCGCAGCGGCAACATGGCTCAGCAAGGTATTCGCGACAAATCTGCCCATGACCTGTTCACTGAAATGGATCAGGTGATGCTGGACAAGAAAAGCAAAACAACCATCATCAAATACGCACCTATTCGCGATTGGTCCACTGATGACGTATTTGATTTGCTGCGCTTAGCGGGCAAAAAGCCACTGACACGTATGATAGACGGCACAAAATCCCCCATCCCTGCATTTTTGGATGATTTCGGCCTCTTACTTGAGATTTATGGCAACGGCTCCAATGATGTTTGCGAGGTCGCGGTAGGCACAAGCAAGCAGGGAGCTGGTTGCAACGGCAAAGCTCGGTATGGATGTTGGTTATGCACCATGGTACCTAATGATAAGTCATCAACAGCATTAACGGGGTATCAGCGTTGGAACTCATTGGGCGCTGAAGATGCCTTACGTGTTCGTGATTGGCTCTTCCGTTTAAGTTGTGACATGGGCGCTCGTACGTTACATGCTCGTGCATTTGACCCTACCGCATACAACCGTGTTGCAATGCAACCTAACGTTATAAAACCAAAGTACCTAGAAAAAATGGTGCGTTACGCATCACAGCTTGCTACCGACTCTAAAAACCGTGCTGAAGCATTCAAAAAATTGGTGAAGGAAGGTCGTGAGATGGAACATCCTGGTTACGCTGAAATTGCGAACGACATGATGATCCCACCCAAAGCAAAACGCGGCTTCCTTGAAATGTACAAAGAATTCGCTCAAACTCAGCTTTTCACTCCATTCTCTGAAGAGCACGCTGTTCTGCTTAGCTTCCGCTGGTCTATTGATGGCATCGGCGGCGCACCATATCGCCCATTAGCCATTTGGAAACAAATCGAACGTGGAGAAGGCCGTATCCCTTACCCACTACTGAATAATGAATACGAAGCGCGACATGGCAAAATCAGGATGGTTGACGCAGACAATAAGCTTCCTGAAGCAGTTATGTTCCGTATTATGAAGACCGAAGATCCTGTTGCCTTTGCGGCAAACCCCGACAACCTATACGACCTATGGGAACGCCCTACTGATGACTATGACTTCTATGAAGAAGATATGAACTGCACGGTCGAGCGCCGTGCAAACAAATCTACGCCAGTAACAGCAAAAGCTTGCTTTCGCTTCTCAGTGAAAGCTAACGCGGAGTTTGAAATTATTGACGTTAACTTGGATGACCTGGAACTTAACAAAATCAAAATGAATGGTTTCTCAGCTAAACCAATGCTTTCCAACATACTTACGACTAACTATCTTGAGCCTAAAGCAAAGAATTACTTTGAAGCAGTGACTCGCAAAATTGTAGATAAGGCGTTGGGTGAGCACGATTCTTTTGACGCCGCGCTTGACGTGGTCAAACACCAGCTTACATTGACCTTTTGTGAGGACAAAGATATTAAAGTAAGTGTACCTTTCCTTACCTCTTCCGGGCTTCCAAGCGGCTACCAAGCCAATGGACGTAAGGTTGATAAAAAATTCAATGCAACTCAACGTGTAGCTAAGACTGTTAAAGGTCGCACCGTGTTTGGCAATACTCGCATTGTTTTCTATGCACCAGACAATACTTCATCACTACATGATAGCCATGTTTGCGAAGCGAGCTCTCTCTCTTTGGATTTTAGCTCTCACACGCAAAAACGCTTCAATGTGCATGATTTAGCTGCGTCGGAAGATGATTTGTTTGATGTACTTAATAACATTGACGTAAATGCAGAGGCATTTGCACGATGGAAAGCATTAGGTGGTATCGAGCGTTCACTTGAGATCCATGATGACTACTTAAATACCCTAATAAAAAAGCGCCACCTTCGGAACTACAACAAGCATTCTGTTCGCAAATATGGAGGCACAGATGTCGCTGAGCGCTTATTGACAGATGGGCCCATCATGGTCAAAGAAGGATACTGGAAGACGCTTACCCGCATCTTGAAACGCACCCAAATCTTTAACGAAATCGGTTTGTTTGAATTTCAATCTCGCTCATACCTTGAAGTGGCTACCCATCCGCAAGGTGTCGCTATAACTCAGCATCGTAAAGACCGTGCCGTTGTTGCAAACGAATTGCGTAAGCTACGCAATAAAACACGCCGTTCAGCAAAAGAGGCATTACGAGCACAAGCAAAAGGCGATTATCCTATTGTGATGGTTAACCAGGCCGAACAAAACTTTATAGCGTTGGCTAACCGTGCTCGATATGCCGTAACAATAATGGCTGACCAGTTTTTGGCTCACCGAGTAAGAATGGTGTTTAGCTCACAAGAGATTTCTCCGGCACAACGCGCAACCGCCGCCATGGTTTGGTTAGCTCAAACGTTCGATGGTGTGACGAATGTCAACAAGGTGTTGGAACGCACTTTGTCTATGTCTCAGCGTAATTGGATAAAAGAGGATAAAGAAGCGGCCGCCCGTTTCAATAATGCGGTTCATCCAGTGATCCGTGCGCTAGAGAAAAAGCTGGGTGAAGCAAACAAAAACTGGATGCCATTGTACGATGCACTAAAAGCAATTAAAGCAGATGACAATGCTGCTGAGTATCGCGCCAAAGTAAAGGCCGCTGTTGATTCTCACGCTAAAAAGCTGCCAGACGCCGCATTTGCCAACGGCTTCCAAGAAGATTTATTCCAATACTGGCGACCAAACTTGGACAATGCGATTAAACAGGTTAACGCGTGGTGCACCAGCATTCGTGAAGTAGTTAGCTTTCTTGATGCACTAAAAACTCAAATTACTACACTCCAAAAGAGCTGTGAGACAACTTCAGCATCTTTGGTGGGTGGTGGCGAACTGTCTCAAATGAGGATAGCGTTTGATTTGGAGGTGGCATAATGTATCTATACCAATTCCACGGAAGGCCATCGCTGATGGCCGATGGGACACGCTAGATACACAGACCTAAAAGCTTTGGGTGAAAATCGACAGCAAACAGATGTTAAAATCTTTTGGTTGGTTGCGCCGAGCCAGCTTAACTATCAAGTAAAGAACTGAGTCGGCGACTGTTACCATCCAGCGATTAACTTGGACCACATATCGACTCGTTGAATGCACCGGCTGGCAGTACCCACTTATGTTCAGAATTGGCGACCACGGGCAAGGTGTATTCTTCACGCATCGCCTGGTCGAGTGCTACAAGATCAGATATTTCCATCGGCTTTGCCTTGTTCGATACATCGAGAACGTTGATGCGGTCGCGCGAGATGGTTGTGCCAAATCGGTCTTCCAGGCTAGCGATTGGATTAATCCTCTTCGGGAAGTATTCACGGATCGTTGCCCAAATCGTCGGACTGTTAAAGATACACGTCATACAGCTCGAACGTCCCCAGCCGAGGCGATAAGGAACAGGTGGCAGTACGCCATGGCGCTGTAGCGCATCCCAGACGCGTTCTTCTTCCCAGTGCAATACCGGACGCCACACATCAACATGACGACCTTTCTTACCATCACGACAGTCAACCATATGAGGTTCAAATTGGTTGTACTTGGCGCGATTAGAACTCTCTTGGCGGCGCTCGCCAGTAATGAATAAGACTTTCTTCTGGTTAAACCTAGCCTGGTTAGTTAATTGGCGACGGCCCACGTCAATCTTAAGCGCGCTGGAGCACCAGCGAGTTTTAAGGTCGGCACCCACTTGAGGGAACTTGAGTCGTGTGCTCGGCTTAGAGCGCTTCGTATCGCGAGGCAACTCAAATAACCCATCAGGGGTTTCAATCATGTGAGACTGACTGTATTCGTTCTCTTTCAACATTTCTCGCTCCATACCGCCTTTCAGCCAGCTAAAGTAAAGAGGGTGGTTGAAGTGTTTGGCCAGCTTGCGGTTATAGTCCGCCATGAATGCCCAGTCCATCAGCGAGCTCCCTTCGCGGCCGTCAACGTCATGGTGCCACAGTTCAATTTTGCTGCAGTCTACGCCAATGTCGTAAAGGTGAAGCAGGGTTGCCCATGAGTCTTTTCCACCGGACATGCAAATGATGATCTTGTCGTAGATAGTGATGTCAATCTCTTCAGCAGAGAAGTAGATACCAGTATCTGGCGTGAGGATTTCTTCGCAGTCCAGTGCAAGGCCCATTTGCTCTTGCAGTGAAGGGATAATAATCTTGTCGTCTACGGTATGTGACATACTCTCGTCTCCTTATTCCACCAAATCGCGAAGTGACGCGTTAACGGCACAACCAGACTCACCTAAGTCAGTCAGTTGAGCGTCTAAACCTTGGGTATGGGGTGCTTGCATAGAGATGCACTCATGCACCATGCTGTCTAGTCCATCGACGACATCGCTTTCTTTTTTGTCTTGGATGGCCGGTGCAAGAGCAGATCCAGTTCGTATCGACATGTTTTTTCCCGTCATGTTTCAGTAGGTATATAGTACTAAAACTCAACACAAATAACAACCTTTTTGTTGTTTTTTATACTTTCATTTGATATGATACATCTATTGAAAAGAGCTTATACATAGGGAAAGCATGATGACAAAAAACGTAAACCTAGCACCTAAGGCATCTATACCAAAGGCGGTTGTTATCACTTCGTTTTATCGTGACGAAAGCAACTGGAAGAATACAGAACATTACTTCTTCAGTAACGTGAGCAACATGGATTCTAGTGAAATCATGGAAGCGCTACGCTCTATCAACTCAGACTTGCTCGTTCCGGCCGAGTATGGGTTGCCCACTAATGCGCCACTGAGACATCCAGACGAAAAACCGTCTGGAATTGATGATAACTGTTATATCGAATTTGATGCTGATGAACACATTTCATTTCGAGAAAAACCCATTTCCTCAATGGGGGCTGAAGGCGATATTGCTGAAATTATAGCGAACATAAAAGAGGTTAAGGAAAATGGTAGTATCCAATCCTACCGCGAATTAACTGAGTCTATTCACACTGAACGCGTGATTCATGCTCAAAATTTAAGTCTGAGCATTTAAAACTAACGAGGTCATTATGAGTCGTAAATTCTCTACGCCAGAGTTTAAACAAGAGTGTGTTGAACTGGTCATCTGACAGGGTTATCAAGTCAAACAAGCCGCGATGGATGTGGATATGTCGACACCCATTGCTGGTTCCGTCAATATCGCGGTAAACAGAACGCCCCCCTAAAGCATCTGCTATTACCCCAGAACAACCGAATTCAAAGGTAGTGTCACGTCAATCGTGGCATGGATGCCACCTATAGCACCCAACGTATGACAGCAAAGCCACGCTAAATTTTCTTTTTACTTACCACCAAATTCTTCTTTATCATTTTGATAATGTTATTTAACAGCTAAAGTCGAGTCATTCCTTTATCATTTTGAAATGTTATTTAACAACTAAAGCCGAGTCGTTCCTTTATCATTTTGAAATGTTATTTAACAGCTAAAGCCGAGTCATTCCTTTATCATTTTGAAATGTTATTTAACAGCTAAAAACTGAGATTTTTCTTTATTGTCTGTTCTGATCAGCTAAAAAACGGCTGTTGAAAGTAGTTAATTAAATATAACTGCTGACTTGATGACTAATGGAGAAATTATGATAAGTTTTTTTAAGAAAGAAATTTTGACAAGGAAGTAGCGCATGAATATTAATATCAATATCTCGAAGAAAATAGTCAGTAGAAATACACTGTTAATAGCGATTTTTACAATGTTTAATCTTACGGGGGACGTTACAAATAAGCTTTCTCTAAAGCTCGAAAGCGAGTTTGTTATTGTTGTGAATGATGTGCAAAACGGAACGCACCAACCATCTTTTAGCAAGCTTTGCGCGACCAACAAAAAGTGCTCAATAACTCACGCTACGCTAAAGCCAGAGCCAGAGCCAAGCACAAAAAAAAATCAAAGCATAAAAACGATTTTACGCCCTTAACGTGTCTTGTCGGAGAATGTCTGAAAACGTTTCCACCAGTTCTCTTACCCTTAGTGGATAAGAGAACTGGAAGTGTTTTCCATTTTGATTAAAAAACCTATCTATTGACAGTCTACAGGCTTGTTTTCAAGCGAGGCATTTGCTGTATTCATTTCAAATACTTCACTGCAATCGTCGTCGATACAAATCTGCATCCCGTAGTTCAATCCTTCAATGTCAAGATCTTGAAGCATAACGTGACCGCCCTCAAACTCGCCAACCAAAGTTTGATAGCTGGAATCAGACAGATCTTCGTCTTGTGGCACAGAAAACAAACGGTACACTGCATCGTCCTGAGCGAAGCCCCCAAGAAATTTTACACTATACATTTCACACAGTCTCACCGCATCACCGAAGTAATCCAAGTACCACTGCTGTTCACATTCATCCCCCTCATTAAGAGCAAAAGAAATCGTGTTAAGTTCACCCGCAGCAAACTTAACAGCAGCATCAAGCAGTGCTTCCGCATCAACAATACCGTTACCGCAACCATATGTGTTACATTCCACACCAAAGTTAGCATCAAAAGCGGTGGCTTTCACTAAGTAGTCGAGTGTTTCACCACTGACCCCCGTATGCTGTTCAACCATTGCCATGATCCCAGTAACCAGCGGTGCAGAAGCAGACGTTCCACTAAATAGACAAGCCTCACTACTATCTTCGTCACAAGACGTAACCAGATTTGTCCCATAAGCAGCTAAGCTAACATCACCTTGATTACTAAATTCTGCTTTATCACCACTGCTGTCCACGGCCACTACGCTCAACACACCGTCACAGTTCGCCGGAGAATAGTTGCTTACATCGTCACCGTAATCATTCCCCGCCGAAACAACAATACTCCACCCTGACGCTTTCAGATTATCTATCGCTTCTTGCATGTAAACGGGGCAACCTGCCGTGTCATCATCGGTGCTTTCTGCGCTACCCGTATAACCAGCTATGCTAATATTGATGATACCTACATTGCCCTGATAAGGCGTAGCGTTTGATGTATCACCGGTGAATAGGTTTTCGCTATCCCCGTTCGCCCAACTTAACGCACGACTCAAATCTGACATATAACCTGTACCACAAGTTAACACGCGAATTGGATGAATGTTTACGCTGTTTGAAACCCCATCCCCCCCTTCATCGTTTCCGATAGTTCCCCCAATAATACCAGCAACAGACAAGCCGTGGCCGTCACATCCATCAGTAGACCGAGGACTATAATTGTCGTCTGGCACGGCATCATCACCTGTGACAAATGAACGGCCAGAATCGGGGTAATAAACCACATCGTCGGTATCATAGAAAGAGGAATCCATTACCAGAACATCAAGGGCTTCACCGGAAACTTCACCGATTGTTTGGGCAGCATTGTAAACACCTGATCCTGACGCATAATCTTCGTTTGAACCAAAATACTTATCTTGCTGCGCTACCGTATCGCCGCTGGTAGTAAAGGAATAGGTCTGTTTTATAGGTACGTCAATGACGACTTCATCAAACTGCCCTGTATCGCGTAAAGTTTGCGCCACAACCTCCGCATCATAGCCATAGCTATCAAGCTCAACAACTTCTGTTCTAAGGACACGGGCGGCCACAGACTTTTGCATAGCCGTTCCATTTCGCTTCGCAACACGCCCTGGGACACACCACTTAGTTTCAACTCCTGGCGACATGACACAGGATTTATCTTCTGCGCCACTGTAAACCGATTGACTTGCACTTTGGTAACTTGACACAACCAATCTTACACTTTGTTCTTGAGCAGTAACGGGAACAGCAACAGAACTAAACGCAACCATCATTAACATCATTGTTTTTTTATTCATCATTATTATTCTCCTGCGCTCTTTCTTATTCGGCACTGCACGATGCGGTGTAAGGGAACGAAATGTCATTCATAAATGCGTAGTCGTCATCGTATTGCCATTCACCGTCTACGAAACTGCCCAATAGCGAATTGCCTACAAACATTGATACCGTGCCCATATTTTGGTCGATATAGACTTCACTAACCGTTAATCCTGATAGCCCGTCAATATTGCTGGTAAGAGTATTCACTTGCTCTGCGACAGGTTCAGCATATTCGTCCAACACCTCTTGTTGCGTTGCAATAAACGCATCAAGATCCAGTTCATCGGATTCCATATCCTCATAACTACTGATAAGCGAAGTCGCTTCGTCAAGGCTGCTTTCTAAGGCGCTGCTAAGCGTACTGTCGGCCAGACTTGACACACTATCGTAATACTCATCATTCGCAGCAACACCAGAATTCATCATCAAGCTTAATAAGCGCAAGCGATCAACTAACTCATCTTCTTCGGTAAAGGACAAGAAACTATCCAAACCATCAATATAGGCTTGCACATTTGCTATTTTCTCCTCACCGCTTGGGTTTGTGGCTAAAATATCTTCGTCGAAGGTAACTGTTGTTCCTGCTTCGTCCTCTATCGTTACACTCATCAAGATACGACCAAGTTTTACGGATTCATCTTCGGCCTGTAGAGATAACGTAACTGTTTCAGCCGATTCATCGGTGGATGCCGAGTAGCTTGCAGTAGACGCGCCCCCGATAAGCGTTGGCTCTAACGTTACGGAGAACGTTCCTGTTGGGTTTTCAAGTTGATAAACAATATCAATCTGTTCACCCTCATCAATTTCACTGTAAGACGTAACCCTTGTTGCCGTCATAGAGATGGTTGGTTCATCCTCATCACCAGTATCTTCATCACCGGTATCTTCATCACCAGTATCTTCATCACCAGTATCTTCATCACCAGTATTACCTGTTTCGGTGCTGCTATTATTGTCAGTCGAAACACTATCGCTTCCACCGCCGCCACATGCTGTTACACTCAATAGTGTTAGAAACCAAAACATAACCGTTTTAAAACTCATCTAATTTTCGTCCTTCGTAAGCTATTGGATATACAATATCACAACACATTCAAGGCAACAAGCTTTATTAATACTTTTGTTATATTAATTGCTTTTATACAAAAAATAGCCCTACACTATCGTTGTTTTCTTTCAATAATGGCTTTTTATTGTTATAATACGCATCATTAATCGGGAGTAGTAAAATGAAGTTTTGGCTTGTTGTTTTTTGCGTAATCATTTCAGTTGCCACTGTTAGCAGCTATAATAATGGCCACCTCGCAGATAAGATTTACGCGGGCATATTGAATCAAAAAGGGCACTCTTATACCGATGGCTATGCAGCAAGCTCGCTAAAACAGCGTGATTTGGATATTGAGTTATCGACAGAAAAAACGCTCCCTTTATTTGACGAAAAGACGGCGGCACTGGCTTATATAAGTGATTTGCTGAACATAAAAACCGATGTTCCCCAATGCTTGCTAGGCAAAAAGGAACTCACTGTGCGCTATAAGAAGGCACTCGGCGAACCTGTGACCCTCGATAAAGCAAGGGCGTGGGTCGAGCACATTAGAAAGCATTATTGTCAAGGCGTGTTTCCTGATACTGCTACAATAAACCTAAGCCCTAAATACCTTATCGAGCATTACCCAGAAACCGTTTTTGTGTCGCGAAAATAAAGACAAAAAACTCCGGTCTCTCGCTAAAACGAAAATCTATACGGCTTTTATGTTGCCGTATAGTACCGAACATTTTACTATACGTGAGACCAAGGAGGTTCTTATGGGAGTGTCATCAAATAGCCGTCAACATCCCCCCTACCATAAAGAAACTGAAACCCTGTTTGTGCACGATAAGGAAACATTTCGGGCATGGTGTCGACTGTACTCCTTGGACATTGATCAGATTTGCATTCTTTTTGATGTGAGCAAGCCCTCTGTTTATAAATACATTGACATGAGCAGTCATATCAAGGTCAGGAAGCCTATCATTATTAATTGTAATCTAATCTCTTTTTTAGGTCGCAAACAAGCAGAGAGCTACCTGATAGAAAAACTAAAAAACACCAAGCACCCCTGGCCGTCACCTTTCCCTATCGGCCAGTAAAAAGAACGAACAAAAATGTAAGTTTATGCCCTGTTCCTTTGTGAGAGATCTCTCACAGCAGTTTTTTTAGTTGATAAAATAACCAATACATGTTGTTAATTATTACCTGCAGTGGTAAATTAGAATTACTGTTTATTCGTTAAAAATATACAATAAAACCTTCCAGGGAGGAAAAAAATGAACGGAACTCTAACGGTCGACACGTCCAGAAGAAAACGAAAGCCAGGTGGGTATATCACTAAAGCCTCTATCAATGGAGAACGGAAAGTGACGGTTGCCACACGCGGCAAGCCTGTCTCTTCCCCTCAAACACAGACAACCAGGGGTAAACCCAAAACGCCACCTGTTACACTGGTGAAAACGTGGCTCTGGATGTATCGTGAGGCAAAAGAATATGAATTGCGCGAGTGTGCGCGGAAAAATTTAATTTTATCGCTAGGCTCTGTTGCTGATGCCGAAAAATTCGTGAAAAATAACAGTTAAACGACAACAACGCCTCCCTGTCACAAAAAAAGTAATGGTGAAATCTTGCTACATCATTACTTTTTGTCCTAAACAAAATTTACTTTTTCTTTTCTGATATATATTAAATATGCAAAACACATCAATGAATGGGAAAGGTAAAGTATGGATACAGTATTACTTTTTTCCTCACGATACGGATTTTGGTCTTCAGAAAATGGTTGGGTAAAGGATATATCCGACGCTGAATTTATCTTATCAGAATGCCCTGTCGTCGTGAGGTTCAAAAACGCCACAGACATCAAGACTGTGAGACTGTCTGATTGCAGAAGCTTTCTGCCATTAGATTTCATCGACATGGCTGACAAAGTCATGGCAAGGCCTGAATGTAAGAACATAAAAGACTCAATAGCAAATGGGATTGCAAAACAATCGAGACACTTGAATACAGAACTTGATTTTCATTCAAAATTCCAAGTTTACGCCGAGCTCTTCCCTCGCCTCATTGACAGCTATGCCATTGTAGGTAAAAACAGCATAGTTACGCTGCTTAATAAGGCGCATTGCAAACCTGCAAATAAAGCCGGTCTTGTTGGCCCTTTCATCGAACGATATCGAAAACGAGATGCTAACACAAAACGTCGAGAAAAATCGTTTTCTTAATTCCAGAAGGGGCGGCTCAATATTCCTGATAGCCATTTAGACGGGGTGATCTCGACTTTATCTGAGCCACGCTGTCCATTTATCAAAAACTGTTTATCGGTCCGACCATTCCCCCTTATTATGCCAACGACTGCGGCTTGGCCACTATCATCAATAGCCAACACTGGCCCCCCACTCGCTCCACTGAAAGCCACCGTCTCGACGACCACCATGCCTTCATCAATTTGCAACCGGCCCGCTTCCACAGGCGCATCTATTGCCATACGCAATCCTTGGTTACCAAGGTCACCATGGTAACCGGCCACCATATATGTTACATCTGAATCTACCGAAAAATCAGCAAGGGAGAGCGGCGTTACATCCTGAAAAGAGAGTGGAGTTTGCGCTTCGAGTACGGCAACATCATTAGGAATATCAAGGCTCGCGATCTTCATCTCTGATTTCACAAGACGCCATCCATCAATAAATACTGACCAGGATAATTGGCGAATGGGTAACATAGTGCCTTTCTTTTGGTCAATAAGACAATGTGCTGCTGTTTCGAAGTATTTGGCCTGGTTACTGTTACCGGCAAATGCGGGGGGAAAAGCGGTACAGTAATGCATATCCCCACTTCCTGTTATAATCATCAAGCGACCCACCGCATTCAGGAATCGGGGGGAGGCCGAGTTTCTTAGGGTTCGATGATCTATGTCTTTTAACTTCAGGGCATCGCGCTCTATGGCCATACCTGACCGAGAATAGACCATCCCCTCGGCAAATGCCGAGAGGCCAACCGTCATACTCACAACCAGGCTCAAAAGCCCTCCTCTCACTCCCCTGTTTTTCCTACTTGTTGGCATAGCCCGCATCGAATACTCCTATCACTCTTGGCTTGTTGAGTTTCGCAATTCGCACTCAAACAGTCAATCCTTTTGATTACTTCCGCACCGCCGCACCATGATCTTTTTTTGTATTTCACTATCTTTAGAGTAAAAGAAATAAGTGTTTTTTTTGTTTTTGAGATACTATAAAACACATCATACAAGGAAGGTTATACTGTATTATGGAAGTAGATTTAGGGCGTATCGAACTTTCCCCAAATCAACAAAGGGCTGTTGGAAGTAATAATATAAGGGCTGTATGGCGTGCTTCGGATGTCATTAATGGCCATTTTCTAATTGCCGGGGGAAGCGGTGTGGGGAAAACCCACACGATCCGCAATATTATTCGTAGCATGGTGGATACCACCGAACACCCTCTCCGAATTCACGTACTTGATGTGCA
This sequence comes from Alteromonas sp. 14N.309.X.WAT.G.H12, assembly GCF_036697315.1. Classification (NCBI taxonomy): domain Bacteria; kingdom Pseudomonadati; phylum Pseudomonadota; class Gammaproteobacteria; order Alteromonadales; family Alteromonadaceae; genus Alteromonas; species Alteromonas sp. 14N.309.X.WAT.G.H12. The sequence continues at coordinate 181,726 of NZ_JBAHZB010000001.1, read as the reverse complement.
TGGCGATATAGCAATTCAGGGCGCGTCTGAAGTGTTTTTTAGCGAATCAACAACGGTTGGGTTAAACCCCCTTATCGTTGACCCTGACAAGCACAGTGGCGGCGTTAGAAAGGCATCTCAGAACTTCATCTCCACCCTAAATAAATCCGGACGCAAGTTAGGTGATCGCCAAGAAGCCGTACTCAGAACGCTTCTCGAAGAATTGTATGCCGCGAACCATTTTTACGTCGACCATCCGGAAAGTTGGCACCTTCATGATGGTGTGCAACGTAAATATCCAAAAAAATTCCCAACTGTTAATGATCTTAGCCGGTGGGCGCATTTCAAATACAAACAACTGTATATGGGCGGGAGCACAAAATCTTCAGCCGCGCTTGAACGTGTAAATAAAACCGCAGTTAAAATGCAGCGGTTAGGCAAAGAAGACCAATCTTTTGTCGACGAAAAACTTCAGCCATTGAAAGATGAAGCCATCGAGGCATATTCAGAATATGTCACAAGTATCAACACGGGCCGGGAACTCGAAGAGCTACTGAAGTACGACAGTAAAACCACACTCAAAAGCGTGGTTGACCGTATTGACAACCTTAGAAACTCCGGGGTGTTTAGAGACAACGAACCTGACTTTGACCCAACAAATTCGGTCTGGCGCTACAAACTTAATGCCTTGAGCGCTAATGAAAAGAAGATGTTTGTCTTATTTAAATTAAAAGAGATCTATGACTCGGCAATGAAAAGAGGATTGTGTGATCACATCCGTGAAGTTGTGGTGCTTGACGAAGCAAACCGCTTCATCGACGAGAATGATCCTGAAGACATCCTAAGCCTTATGGCAAATGAGATCCGTAAGTTTGGCGTTGCCATTATCTGCGCATCACAATCTTTCACTCACTTTTCTGAAGACATTATCAGTAGTTTTGCAACAAAAATTATTCTTGGTATCGATGAACATTTTTGGAAGAAAACCACCACGCAATTACAAATCAAAATTGAGCACCTTGCCTGGATCATTCCGCGAGAAAAAGGCTTAATCATGATAAAGCGCGTTCCAAACCCCAAAGACCCCGCATCACGGCTCAAATGTTTATTTACACGGTTTAACGATTGACTGGATGACGGGGTTTCGCGTTTTGCCTTCCCAGCACGAGAGGCTGATGCAATATCTTACTATAAATTGGGACGCTGAGAGGCTCACTATTGGGTGATCCTTGCTACTTCGCTTCGCTCTACTCACGGGGTTTTCTCGATAATTTTAGATAATAAAAATACATAAAGACAACGCCGTAAATTTATTTACTTAATATAACAAAGGTGGTAAGCTATTCTTTTATCATTAGGCGGTACACAATGACGAGCAAAATATCTTCGAATCGGCCAAGGATTTCGATGCGTGACGAGCACGCCCGTTCCTATGTCCACCGGCGGGTTACGGAAAAATTCCTGAATTGGTTACTCACATCAAAGCTCGCACAAACGGAAGATTTATATGATGGACTCCTCAGTGACTACGATTACGAAAGTGAAATCGCTTTTGATAAATTCACCCGAAAGCCGACTCAACGTTTACTCCTCGATGTCGAAAAGGACAGTGAGATTCGGCGAGCAGAAATACGTCAACGAGAACAAGAACTAAGAGGAATCGGACAACAGTTACTTTCAGAGAAAATGAGAGCTCATATTACACAGCAGACCAGCAATTTCTCATATGTAAAAAATAACCTACTGGCGATAAGTCCCGAGTATCTTGACGCGATACAAGAACTCAGCAACTCGTTCGGAAGTATTCGACGCCTTTCGTCAATACTCTCAACAACCGATGAGCTTTCTGATAATTTACTACGGTTGGTGAACAGCCCTGAATTTTGCATGACCACTAAACGGCCCCCGAAGAAAATAATGGATCTCACCGCAGCATGTGGGCTCATTGGGATGGATGGGCTACGCTTTCTCGTGCCGGGTATTTTTCTGAAAAACAGGCTTAAATCAGAGTGCGAGCATTTCCCGCTCCTCTCGCAAAAAATATGGTCTTACTATGTCACCTCATCCAATGCGGCAAGACATCGCCTTGTCCCGCATAATTGTAACACGCGAGATGAGCTTACCGCGATGGTAACCGGCGCTATCGTTTGCATGGGAATGGTTGCGCTGCATAAACAATTCAACTTGAGCTTTGAGTTTTCAAAACGGGCTTTGTTGGAGGAACTTAGGGCAAAGAGGAAGAATATTTTGTATCACGCTGTACTTGATGTTACTCCATCCCCCATGGTGTTGCGTGAACTCCTAGAATCATCATCAATGCGCATAGTTAATAACGTGGCAACCCAATGTGATTGGGGCCATAAAGGGAAAGTCAGGCAAGCGGTTGTGGAGCACGCTAATGACAAAAAAAGCCAGGAACGCTCAATCCATGGCCTCGCAGTAGGACAAGGAAGCACTTACGCCATGTGGTTTTTGCTAAGTAACGCTAACCTGCTCAAAAGCAGCCCTAAGCTTGAAAAGCTGGCCATGTCGCATGTCCGGCTCCCCATGAGCTGCGTCGAAGATCTAAAGGCCAAGAGTGTCAACAAATTGGTGATGGGAGATTATATTGGATGAGCGATTTGAAAGGGGTACATGAATTCATCAACGACGAATACGACAAAAATCCCAATTTGGCATTTCGTTACCCAAAACGTCATGTGTTCCGTGAATTCTACCTTCAAATGTTTGGATTAACCTCATACTTTGAAACGCTTCGCGATAAGGACGTACCTGGGGCTCTTTCCATAGAAATAGGCTTGTACTTTCTGCTTAGGAAAAAGGTGGCTCCCGACGATATTCCCGACGCCCTGCAGCGTATAGAAGAAAATTACCAATGCCGTTTATTACCAGCGTCATCCTGGGATCATATGACGTGGCAGGCGGTACTCAATGGGTGCCAAGACAATCTTGGTATCGTTAAGCAGCGCTGAGGTTTTGCAACGTACGAGAACGTTGAATTGATCGCGCCAACGCATTAATGGAGGTGTGTTCTGTTATGCCCTTTGTTTCTAATGTGAAGCCGAGACGTTTTCCCAAATCAGCAATAAAGTTGTCCATATCCGAGGGCGATACATCAATCATTTCCGCTAACGGCAAATCAACAAACAAATGTTCACTATTGCATTCAAACGTATCTTCTAATACCACTAAAACCGCTTGAATGTCGGTAATCTGTTGCGAAAAAAACATAAAGAACTCCTTTCTTTCTCTCCATCAACCACCTTGTCGATGCTGTTTCGCAGAACGTGTTTCTTGGCCTTATCACTGCGAACGATATATTAACTTATCAAGCATTCAGCTCAATGTCATTTTATATTTTTTTTATGATAACATTAGCCCAGATAAAACAAAGAGAAAGGTAAGATGCAACTGTCATCCTGTTTGCTTGAGTCAGATTTCACTGATTACTATGATGAGTGTTTTTCTACGGAAGGAGAAAACCCCCACGCTACCCGCTTTATGAGGCAAAAAGATATGGCTGGTGGATTGGGTGATCAGATCAACATCTTACGCCTTGCTGGGTTCCTGGTTCCCGATATACTTAACGTCCAAGATGTCCCCCTGCCCTTTTCGCCTCGACCACCGGGAATGCAGCAACCCCGATTCCTAAGTCTGGGGGAAACCGCCCCCCTTTGGGTTGCGCCGAACGGAAAAGCGCAAGTGCCTCACGGTGCCTTACTTGATTTGTATGGGATACCACCGAAGAATTTCTCAGAACGATACCGATACATCCAGGTAGGTATCAGGCATTTTTGGTTTAAAGCATGCAATACTCCACCTTGGCCAGCATTGGCACCGGCGCACACTTTTCAACTACTTCACTGGCGCGAACCCGTCCCGGCCAACCAGCTCCGACACTTTCGTGTTCCTGTATTTTCTATCGATTTCATGATGGCAGCAAATAACAGCAACCTTCTGGCGGTAGGGTTGGACCTATCACCCAGGCTTAAAGATATGGGGGTGGATAAATGGCTTGAAGCCGAAGAAGCGGCCTCGTCAATCCTCGCGACATTGGCCTGCTCAACAGGGCTCGAAAGCGACGAACCTGCTCATTCAGTTTAAATGACAGCGTTCGTCTTTTGTGCGGTTTCAGTGCGTTTGCGGGGTGGAGGGTTGCCTGATGATGGTTTCACCAACAGGAGCGCGAAACGCCGCTTCAAGCTGATTGGCCAGTCTATTTAGCTCACCTGACTCCTGTGCTTTACGATAAACGCTAAGTCCTCGTTTCAATTTAGACAGCACCTTGTCGCAATCAGGATGATAACCACTGTCAATCCTGCACTGCTTAATGTAATTCAACAAGTCGTCAGGCATTAATGACAAATTGCCGATGATAAGAAAAGCGTTTGCCTGGGCAAATCGGTCGCCACCAATTTCACGAAGCCCACTTTTTTCTTTAGAAAAAGAAATGGGTTTATTCACCACTGTTTTCGTTTGGGCCTCACCATAAAAACTGAACAAAAGAAAGGTTAAGCACATCATAAGAGTATATTTCATTTTTACCTCGCAATAAAAGGGTGGCCAGCCACCCTTTAGATTTCAATAGTCTTTACGCCGCATTAGGGGTTTCTGCTTTAGGCATAAACTCATCACGAATCTGCCGTTCAATGCTTTCTGCGTACGCGGGATCATCGTTCAACGCTTTAACAGTATTCCCTTTTCCTTGCCCTAAGCGTTCACCGTCGGCTTTAGAATACCACGCTCCAGATTTCTGGATAAGATTAAGTTTTACCGCTAAATCCAGCACCTCAGCGGCGTGATTAACGCCCTCACCATAACGGATCTCAAACTCAGCTTGTTTGAATGGCGGTGAGACTTTGTTTTTCACGACCTTTACCCGGGTCGCATTCCCAACGACCTCTTCACCGTCTTTAACTGCGCCGATCCGACGAATATCTAAGCGCACCGATGCGTAAAATTTTAGCGCATTCCCACCGGTCGTTGTTTCAGGGTTTCCAAACATGACGCCTATCTTCATTCTTATTTGGTTGATGAAGATCATCATACAATTTGTCTTTTGCACATTACCCGTTAATTTACGTAGCGCCTGAGACATTAGGCGTGCTTGCAATCCAACATGGGACGCCCCCATATCCCCCTCGATCTCTGCTTTAGGCGTTAGCGCCGCCACGGAATCCACGATAATAACGTCAACCGCACCAGAACGAGTCAGCATGTCACAAATTTCTAGCGCTTGCTCCCCGGTGTCTGGCTGCGAGACCAGTAATTCGTCGATGTTTACGCCCAACTTTTCGGCATAAACAGGGTCAAGCGCATGTTCCGCATCGACAAAAGCACACGTCTTACCTTCCTTTTGAGCTTGCGCAACAACCTGTAGTGTCAATGTTGTTTTACCACTTGATTCGGGACCGTAAATTTCCGAAATACGACCGGTAGGAAGACCACCTATACCTAGCGCAATATCCAAACCTAGACTCCCGGTGCTGACACTAGGAATGCTTACTCGCCCCTCATCACCAAGACGCATGATTGCACCTTTCCCGAATTGCTTTTCAATTTGAGATAACGCTGATGTTAAGGCCTTTTCTTTATTATCACTACTCATTATGAATTCCTTTTATTTATTTTTTAACACTATAGCATACCTTGCTTTTTATTCACAGAATTTGTTATATTAATTTAAATATTCGTAGAATAGTGTGCGCGTGAGTTTAAATACCCATTAATTTTAAGGCAACCAGTATTCACTGCACACATGCCTTCCAAGCGACTTATTGCGTTGAGTGAAGACCTGCAATTTCCAAAATTATACTGCACCCCATCTTTTTACTTGTTCTAATAATGTGTTATATTACTCTTATACGATAATAAACGCCATCGCTCGATAGGTTTACCATTATGTGTAAGGAAACACCATGCTTCTTTCTCTGACAATCACGAACTACACGATTACTAAACAGCTACAATTAGATTGGGCAGGTGGATTTACTTCTATCACAGGAGAAACAGGGGCAGGAAAATCCGTCACTCTTGATGCGCTGGCTTTATGCCTGGGAGCCCGGGGAGACACAGACAAGATCTACGAGGGAGCAGACCATCTTGCTGTCTCTGCCGAGTTTGACGTCGAAGATCTGCCCGCCGCCTCTGCATTGCTACATGATGAGGGTGTGCTCGCCCCTGACTCACCCCACTCATGCATTATTCGACGCGTGATCAAGCGCAAAGATCGGCCTAAAGCCACTGTGAATGGCCACCCCGTGACGGTTCAGTTCTTAAAACATTTAGGTACAACACTGGCCTCGATACATGGTCAACACGCTTACCATGAGCTCCTTGGACAAGGTACCGCACTGAATCTTCTTGATTGTTTTGCGCAGAACCAAAGCCAAAAAGAGTGTGTCAGTCATGCTTTTAATGTCTTGCAAAAGTTAAGGAAGGAAAAAAATCAGCTCGTCGATGCCACTGCGGCGTTTAAAGAGCGCCACCAGTTACTTTCCTTTCAACGAAAGGAACTGGACGATTTTGCCCCCCTCATTGATGAGTTTCCGGCACTTGAAATCGAACAAAAAAAATTATCTCATGCAGCCGAGTTACACCATGAAGCATCTGCAATCAGCACCTTGCTTGATGGCGATGGCGGACGTCAAGACGGTGCGATCACCCTGATACGTACAGTTATACGGAAAATGGAGGACATGGTACTTCATGACGAGGGTCTTAAACCCCAACTTGACTCTCTTCACACGGCACTGGCTGACGTTGAGGACGTGTCCGCTGAAACGGCCCGCTACACAATGCACATTGATGTCGATCCTCAGCGTGTTGTAGACGTGGATAAACGTTTTTCAAAATACGTTAACCTGGCAAAAAAATATCAGGTACTTCCCGAAGACTTGGCTCAACACCATGAGGCCGTGATCAGCGAAATGGATGCGATTAACGACAACGAAGGACGTTTGGATGCGATTAACGAAGAAATCAGTGAAGCGGAATCTCACTACTTGGCGTGTGCTCAAAGATTAAGTAAAACCAGGGCAAAAGCCTCACAATACCTCAGTGACAGCGTGACGAAAAACATACAAAGGCTCAACATGAGTGGCGCTCAATGCCTTTTTTCGCTTACCCCGATAAACGATATTACCAAAGGGAATGCGAATGGCCTTGATGACGTAACGATCCTCGTTTCAACGAATGGCAACGCGTCTTTAAAACCACTTTCTAAAGTCGCCTCTGGCGGAGAGATTTCCCGCATTAACTTGGTTATCCAACTTATCATTGCTCAAAAACAAGATACACCAACCTTACTTTTCGACGAAGTCGATGTCGGCATCAGTGGGCCAACCGCATCTGTCGTCGGTTCGCTTTTAAAAGAGTTGGGAGAAAGTACCCAGGTGATCAGTATCACTCACCTACCTCAAGTGGCATGTTATGGGCATCAACATTACCACGTAAAAAAAGAAAAAGTTAACGGAAAAATGTCAAGTGGTGTTACAATCCTACATGATGAAGAGCGTGTCGAAGAAATAGCAAGGCTGCTTAGCGGCTCTTCTCTCACAAAAAAAGCGTTAGAAAACGCCCGTGAACTTTTGGAAAATGGAAGAGACTCATGTTCACCACATTAATACTGCCCGTTATCGGGTTCATTTTGGTTTTAGTTTTTTTTCAATATAAATCAGCGTCAAGTAAAAAACGTAATCAACAAAAGAAGGCTGTCGAACGCTCTTTAAGAACGATCCGCAGTCTCCTAAAAATAGAATCCACCCCAGGCATCTCTTGCCCATTGGCACTCCAATTAGTCATTACGAACCGGCTTTTAACGTGCGCGAAGGCGCTCAAAGAATACGGCACGGATCCTATTGACGATATACCCAGCATTGCGGAACTTTCTTACAAACAACGCGCTACACAGGCGTTATTGTCCGAAAAAAAAGACATTGAAGAAATATTACTCCCGGAGAACAAAGAGGATCGTGCGCTGGCAAAACAAACCCTCAATCGGTACCTTATTTTTTTAAAAAAGGAAATCCAGCTGAGTGACACGCATCCCCAAGACACGCAACTTGCCATCATCACTGTTGAAGCGGCAAAGGACTACGAATTCATTGAAGAAACACTGAGTCTCGGACGTGCGGCCGTTCATAATAACCAGTTAGGTTCGGCCCGGGCTTATTTCGAGACCGTCATTCAACAGTTTAAAAGAAAGCCGAATTTAAGGGCGCAATTTAACGTCCTTTACCAAGAAACCGAGGCATGTCTTCGAAAAACAGAAGCGCTACTCACCAGCGCACTACATCCCCAGGATGGGAGGGATGATAAGGAAGAGCAGTACGGGTTGGAGAGGATGATGGGAACAAAAAAAACGCATTGGTAAAATGCCTTTTTAAACAAAAAGGTTGTTAATGTTGCGTTTTATTGTTATAGTTAGCTTATCGGTTTCAAGATGAATTAAGGAACATCATGACGGATTTAGCAACATTTTTATACCAAGTCGCCTCTGCCCTTCGAGCAAAACGAACTGCGCGTCTCCTGGACAATGTACAGCCTATACGCATAATGCCCTTGGCGATCGTCGAAAATATGAAACACGATTTACATCGACGCCTGCACATCTTGAATTACACGCCGGAATACCGTAAGCACTACGGCGAAACGAAGGCGTTTAACCCTTTACATGAAGCTCTTATTGCTGCTGCCGATGCCATCGAACTCGCAGCGGACAGACTCAATCTTGACAAGCCTATCCCAAAATCAAAACGCCATTTTAGGTACATAAAATCGGAAGATGGATTTATGCGGCTTTTCAGCTTGCTAAACCATAAAAAAGAGGCATTCTTACAACTGATGTCCGCTATGGAATCACCATCATCCAAGTATTATCAATCTAACTGGTCTGGCTTTGAGGTCAAACTTGCAATCGAAGAACTCATTCGCTACGTAGAAGGCATTCACGTCATTCAATATGAACAAGTTGACTTGCCCACATATGAGCAGTTCGTTACTTTCATTTTTGATTTTGCCAATGAAAAGAAACTGCAAAACATGTATCCCTATGATTTGCTGTATAGTGCCAAATTAGAAGCAAAAAAAGGGGTTACACGCTGGGTGACCAGTAGTGACAGTATATCCATTTATGCTACGGATCACGCAGAAAAGTACGGCGTAACGCCACACAACCCTACGTTCTTCACACCGAATACCTGTTTCAAAAAAGCAGGTTAGCGGCAGCGAGCTAAATGACTCCCAGCCCATGTAAAATTTGGGCTGCATACATTTCACCAAAAACAATTTCATGCAAAAAAATGGGTCATATTACCTTTTTTATGTTATTATAACGCAACATGAAATGAAAACGAAAAGGTAAATCATGAGTCAGTATGATGCGTCGGACATGGAGGTTTTACGCGACCTCGCGCCAATACAGAAACGCCCCGGTATGTATACCGACACTCAAAACCCAACCCATACCTTAATGGAAATTGTAGATAACGCCGTGGATGAGGCACAAAATGGGTACGCTAACTCCATTGATGTCACATTATTTAAAGATGGACGCTACGGTGTCCTTGATAACGGACGCGGGATCCCCGTCGACATTCACCCCGAAGAAAAAATATCAGGCGTTGAATTAATCCTTGAAACACCGCACTCTGGCGGGAAGTTCAGCAATAAAAACTATGGGTTCTCTGGCGGGCTACACGGGGTTGGCGTAACGGTCGTTAACGCCTTATCTAAATACCTACTGGCACGGGTTAGGCGTAACGGGCAGACCCATGAAATCACATATGTCAACGCAGTAAAACAAGGGCCACTAACCGCCATCCTGAACGGCCGAGTCAATAAAAAAAATACCGGCACCTACCTTGAATTTATCCCCGATGAACAGTATTACGCGTCTGTCAATGTAGATAAAGAAAGGCTCACCGCACTCTTGCGAACAAAAGCTCTGTTGTGTCCCGGACTGCGGATCAAACTTCATGACGAACGCTTAGAAAATACCACCACTTTCTTTTTTGAATCCGGGGTTGATGACTTTATCGCCGAGCAAGTCAACTATGAAACGGCGATCCCTGACGGCACGTTCAAAACCGCGATGGATTTCTTCTTCGATAAAGAGCAAAAATCGCCAGGCCAATTCGCCTTATGGTGTTATTTTACTGAGAGTGCTTCTTTGAATCATTCGTACGTAAACCTAATCCCTACCCCGCAAAGTGGCACCCACGTCAACGCGTTAAAGAGCGCAATATTTGACTCTGTCAATGAGTATGCGACAACCCACGACCTCTTACCTAAAAAGAAAAAGTTTCAACTTTCTACCGTCGATGTATGGGGAACCGTAAATTTTGTCTTGTCGATCAAAATGCACGACCCCGATTTCGCTGGGCAAACAAAAGAAAAACTACGTATGCCATCCAGTAAATCCAGTCTTTTGAGTCGGCACATCAAAGATGCATTTGTTATTTGGATGACACAAAACCCCACCGTATCAGAAGCCATTGTTACGATGGTGGTCAAAAAAGCCAACAAGCGCCTTCGCGAGCAAGAAAAAGTCGAACGCAAAGCCCTTGATGGTCCCATGGCTCTCCCTGGCAAACTCGTCGATTGCGATTCCGAAGACCCCATGGACAGCGAAATATTTCTTGTCGAAGGTGATTCAGCGGGCGGGTCAGCAAAACAAGCACGAAACCGTCGAAACCAAGCCATCATGCCATTACGCGGAAAGATCCAGAACACATGGGAAGTCCGTTCCGATGTCGTTTTATCGTCCGACGAAATTTCTAATATCGCATCAGCGATTGGGGTCGACCCCGGCAATGAAGATATTTCAGGATTGAGATATGGGAAAATCTGCATACTTGCCGACGCTGATTCAGACGGACTCCACATTGCGAGCCTACTCACCTGCTTGTTCATCAAACATTTTTTACCCATTGTTGAAGCTGGGCACCTGTATATGGCCATGCCCCCTTTGTATCGTATCGACATTGGGAAAGAAACATTCTACGCCCTTGATGAGATTGAAAAAGACCGGGTCATTAACGAGGCTAAACGCAGAGGGAGCCGGGCTCAACCTTATACTCAACGGTTTAAAGGGTTAGGTGAAATGAACCCTGAACAGCTCGACGAAACCACGCTTAACCCCGCTTCAAGGCGTCTTGTTCAAATCACGGTGAATGACAAAGAACGACTCATGGAACATATGGACATGCTGTTAGCTAAGCGACGTTCCCACGACCGTTTCAACTGGCTTAAAGATAACGGCGACCAATTCGAAACCGAACTGTTATAAAAAAGGATTTTTATGAGCGACTTAATACTTGATCCGAGTACGGAAGATACTATCCCTGCATTACAAATGATAAATGATGCATACCTTAACTATTCGATGTACGTCATCATGGACCGAGCCTTGCCACACATAGGGGATGGCCTTAAACCGGTACAACGACGTATTCTTCATTCTATGAATGAACTTAAGCTGTCTCCACAAGCTAAATACAAAAAATCTGCACGCACCGTGGGTGATGTCCTTGGTAAATTCCACCCCCATGGTGATAGCGCCTGTTACGAAGCGATGGTCAACCTTGCTCAATCCTTTAATACGCGCTACCCCCTCATCGATGGACAGGGAAACTGGGGGAGTGTTGATGATCCCAAATCTTTTGCCGCAATGCGCTACACAGAGTCGAAATTAACCCCTTATGCGCAAACAATGCTTGATGAGATCAAACAAGATACCGTCGAATGGGTGGACAATTTTGACGGTTCGCTAAAGCAGCCTGTCACTCTACCTGCGCAACTCCCTAACTTATTACTCAATGGGGTTACCGGTATCGCCGTCGGCATGGCGACAGATATTCCACCGTTTAACATTGACGAAGTGATCGGCGCAGTTTGTCAGACTATCTCAAAAACACGCACGACGGATGACGACATCCTGAACTTTTTTACTGCCCCTGATTTTCCTTGCGGTGGCACCGTGATCAATTCTTTGGACGAACTCCACAACGCCTATCGAACAGGACGAGGTACCGTAACACTGCGCGCCAACTATGAAATTGACGCAAAGAACAACACCCTAACAATACGTTCAGGCCCTTTCCGGGGCGACTTTAATAAAATCATTGAAAACATCAGCAATGAAATTAAAGAGCACAAACTCCCCGTCTCCCGTATTCGGGATATGTCGGACAAACATACCCCTATTTGCCTTCAGTTGGATATCAGCGGGCGGCATAAAGCGGAAGTGGTATTGCAACATCTACTGTCTCACACGGATCTCGAAAAGCCAGCGAAAATAAACCTTAATTGCATTGGTATTAACGGACAGCCCTATGTCAGATCGCTACCCACCCTCATTCGGGAATGGTGCGAATACCGAACGAATGTTTTTGTTAGGAAGAAAAATTTTAGGCTCCGCACCGTCGAGGCACGTTTACACATTTTAGATGGCTACCTTATTGCTTATGACAATATCGAAGAAATTGTCCGCCTTATTCGACAAAGTGATCATCCGAAACCAGCCCTAATGACGCGCTTTGAACTCTCTGACATTCAAGCAACGGCCATATTAGCGTTACGACTGAGCCAACTTAGCAAATTGGAAGCTATCAGCCTTAAAGAAGAGAAAGCCCAGCTTGAACAAGAGCGTAACGCACTAAAAGCCCTGCTTTCAGACGACGGCAAGATCCGCCGTGCGGTGGTGACCGAGATTAAAACGGCCAGCAAACCTTTCCTAGGAGAAAGGCGAACCCTTTGGAAAGAAGACGCCCCAACGTCACTCCTCTCACCTGAAGAAATGGTGGATGACGGACCCGCTACCGTTCTCCTTTCTCGCCAAGGCTGGATACGCGTCCATAAAGGTCAGTCCGTCAATCCGGCTTTACTTAAATACAAAATTAATGACGCCCCAGATTTAATACTGGAAACCCGCTACAACAAACCGCTTGTCATGATTGGAAATAAGGGGCGTTGTTTTGCTTATCCCATACATAAGCTCCCAAACAGTAAAGGGGCCGGCGATCCTCTCAGCAGTAAGATCACACTGCAAAACGGGGAGAAAATACAATATCTACTCCCGTTTGACGTCAACGCTAAAGCCTTAATCGCAACACACAAAGGGTTCGGCTTCATCTCTCCGATTGAAGGGATGAATACCAAAGTGAAAAAAGGACGCGAACTGGTCTCACTGACAGACAATGATACGCTCTTACCTCCCGCTTTACTGTCGGGCCAGGAAGATGAGTTAGCTATCCTTACCCAAGCCGGACGTCTTATAATTATCCCTCTTGATAGCATTAACGAATATAGCAAGGCCAAAGGTATGCAGCTTGTTGCTCTCAAAAGCGACGAAGATCGGATTATTGATATTCTCCCCTTCAAAAAAGGCGCATCAATCCACGTTATTGTCGGCAAAAGGAAGTGTGTTTTAGACAATGAAAGAATGGAGCCTTACCGCGCAGCACGCGCCCGACGGGGCGTTCTTTTTGAGGCGAAGAAACATAAAGCAAGACTCGCATTTTCGATACAGAAAGTAAAAAAGTATTTAAAGTCATGCAGTTAATTATTTTTTGGAGTAAATGCGGATCAAAAATCTTACAGACACTTGAGAATTGCATAGGTACTTTGTACAGATGAGACATATCATAATCTCAAAGAATTTATTACAGGTAATGCTTTTTGGGGAGTGAAAGTGCCTATTTATCGGAAATCAGCAGTAGTCTCAAAGATAGGTGTTAATTATACCAGGTGCATAATTGAGGGAGCGGGTTGCTTGTTCCAACAGATAGATCAGGATGTTAGGTATGACGCCTGTAAAAGTATGGCTCGGGGATATGCTAATTCGATTACGGATGATGAGCAGCGATTGGGTGTAGCTAGGTCCTATTGTGCTGTTCTAGTTACTTCATATTGGAATGAGATTAACTCGCGACACAGTTCAAAGTTGAAGATTTTTCCAGTTCCGAATAACACCTTCTTGGCTGACATTGCATCTGATGCGGAAGAAGTCGCAAAGAGCACTGGAAGAGTAATAGCGCAATTTCCCGATATTGATTCTGGTTTTCTAATCGGTTCAATCTATACATCTATGTTGCCAGTGGCTTTTCGATCAAAGCTTGGAGCCTACTATACCCCTCCTCCTTTAGTTTCACGTTTGCTTGATTTATCCGAAGAGGCTGGCGTTGATTTTGGTAAAGCATCAATAATAGATCCTGCATGTGGTGGTGGAGCATTTCTTGCGCCTGTGGCAATAAGGATGCTAGAGCGGTTGGAAGATACAACTGCAGAATGGAAAATCCGTCAAATTTCTAACCGATTGAAAGGAATAGAGATTGATCCTTTTGCTGCTTGGATGACGCACGTTCTTCTTGAATCGGTACTAATTGAGCTTTGTATAAAAACTAGAATAAGGTTACCCAAAGATGTCATTACGGTTAGTGATTCGCTTAAATATGAAACAACAAATAAATTTGATTTGGTAATTGGCAATCCCCCTTATGGTAAGGTCACTCTTGATGAAGATCTAAGAGGTAAATATTCTCGTTCGCTATTTGGTCACGCTAATCTTTATGGCTTATTTACTGATCTCGCATTAAGAATAGCTAAGGAAGACGGTGTGATCGCATACCTTACGCCAACATCTTTTCTGGGGGGGCAGTATTTCAAGGCGTTACGAGAGCTGCTAATTTCAGAAGCCACGCCACGCGCCTTTGACTTCATTTCTAACCGGGAAGGGGTCTTTGATGGCGTACTGCAGGAAACATTACTAACAACGTTCAAAAAGAAAGCTCGGCGCACCCAAGCAAAAGTATCACTTCTCGTCCCTCAGGGACTCAATGAAGCCAAGGTAGAAAATATTGGCAGGGTTGGGATTGTAAAAGGTGATGGTCCTTGGTTAATCCCAAGAGTGTCAAGGGACGCAGCTCTACTAAACCGAATTAAAAAGTTGCAAACAAGGCTTCCTGACCTTGGCTATGTTGTGTCTACTGGAAAATTGGTCTGGAACCGACATAAAACTCAGCTTAAATCAGAAAAAACGAGGAGTTCGTTGCCATTAATTTGGGCCGAATCGGTTACAGCTAATGGGTTTAAATTTTCAGCGGTTAAGCGGAATCATGTTCCAAACATAGAAGTTAAGAGTGATCAACAACACCTTATAACAAGGGAGTCATGTGTATTAGTCCAGAGGACTACATCAAAAGAGCAGACTCGCCGAGTTATGGGGGCTGTCATTCCCCAGGACTTCATAGATAGAAACAGTGGTGTTGTAGTTGAGAATCACTTGAACATTGTATATTCAGACAGTTTAGTACAGGAAGTTAGCGTTGAAACAATAAACGCACTCTTGAACTCAGAGATCTTTGATCGGATTTATCGTTGTATTAGCGGTAGTGTCGCAGTATCGGCGTATGAGTTAATGTCAGTGCCACTGCCAGACGTTGAGGGGTTGACAACGCTTCAGGAGATCATTATGGACGGATCTGATAGGCTCTCCGTCGAAAAGTGTATAGCTAGATTGTATGGAGAGAACAAAGTTGAGTTGGCCACAAGTTCCAAGTCTAGAGGTGATAGCTGATAGATTGCCTTTGATCTTCCCTGAGGGGACGGAAAACCGTAACTATGTCATTCGGGAAATGGCAGCCCGTACACTGTACGTAATGTTCTATGCTGGTGCCATAGAAGGGCAAGATCGCTGGATTCGACCCAGCCAAGTCACCGATATGTATGATGAACAAGCTGAACAACTCTCAGATGACGAGCGTGAGGCTTGGGTCAAACGTGCGCTCTCAAGTAAGAATGACCGTAAAGGGGCTTGTCAGCGTGGATAATCCCAGCAAGCTTTTCCTCTCAGGTTCTAAAGATGGCCATATTGGGGCGGCAGTCACTTGCATCCGCGATGGTGCAAGAACATTGCTGTTGGAAGTCCAGTCTCTGGTGGATGACTGTGACGGCGATTATGTCGAACGCAATACCATCGGAGTAAGTCGTAATCGGATGAAAATGATCATGGCTGGAATGAACAAATACGGACGTGTTAGGTTGAGCTCACAGAATGTCTATGCATCCCTGGTTGGAGGATTAAAGTTGCAAGAGTCCGATTCCTCTGCGGATTTGGCGATCGCCGCCTCTCTATACAGTTCGCTAAACAATTTCGTTATCCCCCCTCATTTTTGTTTTTTAGGTGAAATCGCCCTTTCTGGAGAAATACGACAAATCCCTAACGGAGTCCCAAGAGTGTTGGAAGCCTCGACGCATGGATTTAAAACCATTGTTATCCCTGAACGCAATTATCACGGAACCATGGAGAGAAAGACGGATGAAAACACCGTCATCCTCAAGGTTAATAACATCAACAACCTGTTTCATTTATTGGAAAAGCTAAAACTTTGACTGCCAGCATCGTTCATCAACGCCTTAACAACTCAAGCGGAGCATCACTACTGAGCATCTTGTGCCGGACGAAATAAACGCATGTTGGATAACATCACTCCACTCATGCTTTAGTCCGTTCACAAGCGTTTCATCCTTCAAGCTGGCAGGTAGAATTGCAACTAACTTTCCGCCTTCATTGAGCAATTCTGCCGCGGCGTCAACGTGTATTCTCGCTTGGTTATTGCTATAAGGGGGATTCATTACTATGCGGTCATACTTTTTAGCCTTTACTGCCCATTCAAGAAAATCAGTATGAATTACGTTAAACCCTTTACTTTTCAGAATGGCGCTTTGAACCACGGAGATCTCTATACATTCCGTGTTGCCAGGCATGAGTTTTGCGATATGACCTTGCCCTGCTGATGGTTCAAGGCAAGAATGCTGCGACTCTATCTCACACCAAGAAACGGCCCGTCTCGCTAAGCTTTCTGGTGTAAAATAATACTGATGAGAACGTTTGTCAGGCACAACCCCCGTCAACACCAAAGTTTCCCTTAACGCTTCAAAGTCATAGTCAAAACGCCACCCCGGCATACCATAACCCGATTTTTCTGGCGTCCCCCCACAAGCAACCATAATGTCGTTAACTTCACTGTAATGAGCGGGTGGGTTGTTCATGTCGCGATGGTCAAAAGGTAAACAGAACAAACCTTCATCTCTCTTTGTTTTGCCTTTTTCATCAATCGCTAATGGGTTTTTCATCTTAATAATGGCATGTAACGCATCGCCACTGATAAGTTTATTTTTCAACTCGCGAACTTTGGCTCTTTTTTTGTGTTTCTTTCTCGCGTTAGGGGGAATGGCCATTGGATAGAGAAGCGCCAAGAACCCGTTTAATCGCCATACCATTTCAGGATGAACCTCAAGATGAATCGTTCCCTTTTTATAGATACGTACACGCACTGCACCGCCATCCAAATCAACCCACTGCCCAAAATAACGAGAAGCCATTTTAATTTGTGTTTGCGTTGTGCTTAACCCTATCCCTTTGCGTCCCATCAAAAAAGCAATAACTGAACGTAAATCAGCAATATTCCCGATAATTTCTGATGATATCTCAAAGTATCTGGAGGTATATTTTGGGGCCATGATCATACGCTTACTGAAACCCATTGGCTGATTGGTCACATGTTCACCGGAAAGGGCGCGGAATATTTCGTCTATGGTTTCGGCCAGCATACGCTCACGTTGATTAATAAGATCTTTCAATGTAGGAACAACCACCTCTAAGGAAAAGCCCGGTGTATTGCGTCCTTTTATCAGTTCATCCCATTCTTTTCGTTTACTGTTACTTAAATACTGATAGACGTCTGTCACGACAAGGGCTCTTTGCCAAAATTGGGCGTTTAAGTGTTTAATCGCGCCTTCTTCATCCAATAGAAAACTCGTCTCCCCTGGGCGATCAGGATTATTACTGGCAAGGACGTTTAGGGCTTGTTCTTTATTTCTCAAAACAGAAGTTATTTCTTTAATATCATTCACCTGGCGTTCGTAATCCTCAAAAAGGAGAGAAATCACATTTGTATTCACCGGCGAAAAATTAGTGTTCCCTAATCCCGTTTCAAGATCGGTTACGGAGCGTAAACTAGAATCAATTAATGAACCCATATCCTTAAATACCTTTCTCATTTCATTTGTGAGTATTATAACAAAAAAAAGAAAAATAACATCATTTTTGTTTATTTTCGTGCATTTATTAAGAGCGACACTCTATAGTGCAAAAAAATCGCTTTCTTACTATATTAAATAGATTATTATGTGTTAAAATAACCAAATGTTAAAATCTTAATTTTGCCTTTATATGTCTCAAGAATACTCACGCATCAACAAATTGATTGATCAAATCAATACCCACAACCATAATTATTATGCGATGGACAACCCCACTATTTCGGATTCCGAATACGACCGGATGTTTAATGAATTAAAAGCGCTAGAAGCCAAAAACCCGGCACTTGTTTTACCTCATTCGCCAACTCACCGTGTAGGCGGAGCCATCAAAAAGGGGTTTACCGAAGTCAAACACGCTACCCCCATGTTGTCGCTAAGCAATTCAAATGGCGACACGTTAATGAAAGACCTAACACGTATGAGCGTTTCGCCAGAAGAACTTTACTGCTGTGAACCCAAGCTTGATGGTCTCGCCTGTTCCCTGCTTTATGAAAATGGATTTCTGATTCAAGGGTTGACCCGGGGCGATGGAATGTCGGGAGAGGACATTACCGCAAACGTAAAAACCATCCGAAATATCCCGTTAAAACTCATGGGAGATATCCCTAAACGCCTCGAAGTGCGAGGCGAAATCGTAATGCCTAAAGCCCTTTTTGAGGAATACAACGAAAAACGCCGTGCACAAGGTAAGAGCACTCTTAAAAACCCGCGTAATGGCGCTGCAGGTAGCGTAAGGCAACTTGATCCCTCCGTTACGGCATCGAGACCTCTCGCTTTTTATGCTTATGGGGTCGTCAAAACCGACGGCGGCAGCACCCTTTACCGAAGCCACTATGACAGCCTCACCCTTTTGCAATCATTGGGTTTTGAGGTAAGCAGCTATGTACGGCGTGTAAAGGGGCCAGAACAAGTTAAAAAATACATTGATGCGATTGGGCGGGTACGAAACGAGATCCCTTACGAAATTGACGGTGCCGTCTTTAAAATCGACAGCGTAGAAAAACAGGAAGCGCTAGGGTATATCTCTCGCGCCCCCAAGTGGGCCTTTTCATACAAATACCCTGCCGTGGAAGAAATGACAACACTGCTCTCTGTTGACATGCAAATTGGGCGAACGGGTGCTGTTACCCCCGTTGGACGATTAGAGCCTGTTGACATCGCCGGCGTTACCGTTAGTAATGTGACACTGCACAACCAAAATGAAATAGAGCGCCTTGGATTAATGATCGGCGACCGAGTTATTGTACGTCGGGCTCAGGAGGTTATCCCTCAAGTTATTGGCGTTGACGTCTCCTCGCGTCCCACTGATGCCAAGGAAATCGTTTTCCCAACGCACTGCCCCGTCTGCAATTCGGCGTTAGTGCGTCCAGAAGACGAAGTAGTATGGCGTTGTAGCGGAGGATTAATTTGTAGTGCTCAGCGTATTGAGGGGTTAAAACACTTTGTTTCCAGAAAGGCGATGAACATTGATGGCGTGGGGGAAAAACTCGTAAGCCTCCTCTTCGAAAAAGGCTTGGTTATAGATTTTTCGGACTTATTTCACCTTACCGCAAACCAACTCATGCCGCTGGATGGGATGGCCTCAAAAAGTGCGGAAAACACCATACGTTCAATCACGCAGGCAAAAAAAACTTCCTTGTCTCGATTCGTGTACGCACTTGGTATTCGCGGCGTTGGAGAAAATTCTTCACGCATTCTGGCAACGCATTTCAAATCGCTTGAAGCACTTATGTCGGCTTGTATCGACGAACTTGTGGATGTACCCGATATTGGGCCTATTACGGCGAAGGACATTGTGACCTTCTTCTCCCATAAGGGGAATTTACGCGTCATTCGTCAACTACTTGACGCGGGGGTCTCCTGGGAATCAATCAAAACGGTGGCTGACTCTCCCATCAAAGGGATGAATTTTGTCGTTACCGGCGGTTTCTCTATTGTCCCACGAAAATCAATAGAGCAAGCCATACTTGATGCGGGCGGCAAAGTAAGCGGTAGCGTGTCATCAAAAACACAGACGCTCATTGTCGGTACGAATGCGGGTTCCAAGCTCGATAAAGCGATTAAAATCAATGGGGCGGGTGGCAACATTACTATCCTTGATGAAGATGCCGGGGTTGCGTTCTTAAAAGGACATGAGGTTCTTGCGTAAACGCGCATTGCTTTTTTTCTAACAGCAAAACACCTCACTTATGTGGGGTTATGAATGGAGTCACTTTTTTGATAAGCAAAGGAAAAATCAAATTATTCTGTCTTCTTTTTTTTGCATCCCATTATGCATACGCATCAGGAGTGTTTAGCGGTAGCTATTGCATCCAAAACCAAGACAGCAATAGTCTTGGACGACCGATCAGCAACAGTAATGTTTCATGCGACACACAAACCGTCGGCGACGTTGATTCAGATTCACTGTTTTGGACGCAAGTGCAGGTGGGAAATAACATTGCAGACAACACCGGTGAAGATCAGGATGCTTTTCTCGGTGATGCGGATGCATGGGTCGCAGCTAGCATTGATTGGGCGAGTTACGATATTAACGCTGCGCAAACCGAATATGAGGCAACGCTATCGTGGTCATTAACCCGCACTGACAATCAGGTGGTATTTGCTATTGGCGATCAATCTCTCACTTACACCACAGAAGGCGGAAACTGGGACGCTGTCGGAGTTTCCATTTCCACAATCAGCGATAACGCTTGGGTTTACGACTATGCGTGGTTGAATTTCACCATTGATGAGTGGAACGAAGTGGTGCTAGATACGCCTTTTTCCTACATTTCATTTCTTGGTAGTACCGCGTATCTTGAGATCCTCGATGCGCAAATGTACGTCATCGGATCATTAAGTGGAACATTATCCCTTTTTTATGAACTAGACGATGCCAGTACAGATATGGACAGCCTTAACGAGGATTTTAGCGTGTCTATGACCGCAATTAGTTATATTGACGATGACATGCTCCTCTCTTCAGATGGCAGCAATAACCTGACTGAGACTCAAGATGTTCCCCTCCCCCCCGTCGGCATTCTTGTCGCGGGGATGATGGTGTTAATCCTTATTCAGCGTCTTTTTTTGCGAGGATACCCCTTGCTTTAACTGGGGTAGGAATCGCATGTGTTTCCTACTCTAAAAAATGACTTTTTCGTTGGTTTTCATTCCTTGCGCAAGCTTAAATTGAATATTGCCCGTGGTATAATACACCAGCGACCTTGCTAAAAAGGAGTTGTCATGCATGCTCTCCCCCCAAATTACAGGAGCATACGCTGGATTATCGCTGAAAAGGTAAGTGAGGTATTATCCAAAGTCAGTGCCTGGCAAAAGAATGCGCAACGTTTAGGAATAGCAGAGCCGAGACTACACTTTACCGGGCATGAAAAAATAGTTCATTTGACGAAGGAACGGGAAACCGGAAACGATTCGACGCTTATCCCGGTGTTAAAAAAAGAGGCCGTTTTTAGCGGATGTTTGCCTCTGATAGATAGCTACAACCTACTGGCCAAGGTTCAGCTCGGAGCAACTTGCAGTAACGGATTTACCAATCTTGTTTTATCGGTAAACAGAGATGCAGAGATAAGACTCGCCTCTTTCCGTCAAAATATTCATGTTTGCATGCCCACTTGCGATCACTGCCCGTCAAAACGACAACGTAAAATTACTTTCATCCTTGAAAACAACAGTACCGGTGAACTTTTGCAAATCGCGGAAAACTGCCTGGGTAGCCTCTTGGGACGAGAAGCATCAAAACAAGTGATGGCCGTCTTCGATATGCTTAGTTTCTTTTGCCTGGATGAGCCGTGGAATGAAATGGACGCTTCTTATGTTTACAATTACAGATACCCCCGGTTCGTTCCTGTCGCAACATTGATCGAGATGGCTACCTTTTACACCACCACCGTCGGGTTTGTTCGTTCTAGGGAAAGCGGGTCGACCCAGAGCGCTATGATGGCCGCATTAGCTTTGGATAGAAACGAACCTTCAACAGCGTTGGCGATCCTTCATGATGGTCTCTCTAAAGCGCCTGAGTCTTTCCCCCACAGTGAACATACGTCTAAAATACTCGCGTGGGTAAACGCCCTCGAAAACCCTGATGGCAACAGTTACGTCAACAACATCAAGAAAATATGCGCACACCGCTTTATCGACACAAAACAAAATGGGGCAATAGGGCTTCTCGCTTCCATTCCTTCAGCATTCCACCGTTACCAAAGAAAACAAGAGGCGCTGCGGCTTAAAAAAAAGAAAATCAACGCTCCTTTCGGCATAATAAAAGCCCGTGGGGCACTCAAGCTAACCCTTGTGAAAATTCAAGAAAAACAATATGGGGTTCACGCCTACACCCTTTATTCCTTTGTTGACGATGCTGGGCGGGCCTTTATTTGGAAAGCGTCTAACCCTTGCCCTGAAATAAAAAAAGTTGGAATTGGTGACACTATTAAAATGGTTGCTACGATAAAAGAGCATTCGTATTTTGACGCGAATAAAACCCATTACACCTATATCAAGATATGCAAAAACATTACTCCGGTTCCTCGGGACTTCCCCGTTCCAGATTTTAACGAGGGATCCAAAAAACGCCGTTTCAAAGAGTCATTCCTCTTTACGTCTAGCCACCTCAATTACGCCGGAGAGAACATTGGGGTTGGGTTTATGCTATTCGAGCGCACCTGGGAAGAAAAAGAGGCTATTCGCACCATAAAAGGGGCTCTTCCCCTCCACTGTCTTGATAATTTTGAGTCCGCCCTTGCCTCTTGCATTATGACCTCCGGGGTCTCCAGAAATCCGGCTGATCCTTACAGTGAGAAAAAAGACCGCAAGTTTCTTATTGCAGCCAGAGAGGCATTACACCCCTATTTGGCATTACCTTCTCCTCAAGACAATATTCTCTACCTCGTCGACAGCGCCTTCCCCCCTCTTTTCTCTTCCGACCCGCTGGCGGAGGGGCCCGCTTATGGAAATGTAACCGACAAAGTAAAAGGCATGCCTCGCTTTTTCTTTAATGAAGAAGAAGCCGTCGTTCATGCTCGTCGCTTGTCGGCCGGACGTATTTTGAAAATGAAAATCCCCGAGTGGAAGCCGGCCATTGCTCCTACGTCCATGCTGCTGAGCACTGAAGATGACGTTGCCCGGTTTAAGGCGCACGCAGCACGCGATCGCAACACGCTGGTAATGATTGATATCTCCGGCCAGGTGAAGCGCATCGAACCCCTAGGTATGGGACCCGACTGGGCCTATACGGGATATGAAATTTTACGGATTGGTACCGCTCATGCGGAGCCGAATCCTTCGATTGCGGCCCAAAGCCCGTTACGGCTTCGGAATCGTAAATACGCCACGATTACTGGACTGGAAAAAGACCCCGAACTTAGCAAAATGCTAAAGGCTTACATTAGCGATAAACGGAACATTAAAATGTTTAGCAGCAACGGGGTGATTCCAGACACCTTTTCCATAACCCAAATGAAAGGAGTGGCCGCTTCTCGACTGCAAGGGACAAGCCTTCAGTTCCTTGTCAATGATATCCCCTATGAAGGGACCCGCGGACGCCTCCTCGTTGTAACCGACTCCACAACGAGCTATTACCTTAGTCTCTTCGGGGCAAACGTCATCAATACACACCTAGTTACGCCCAACACCGTTTCACAACCTCTCCCAGGCTCTCGGGTACTCCATTGGCACTCATCCAACAACGTAACGCGAGAAAATATTACCGCTTTTGTTAAACGCATCATCACGGGAGTTTAAGACTTTCGCCATGATGCGTTAAGTTAATTAAAAATAATAAAGGAAGACAAATAACGGCTGATGTGTTAATATAACCAAATATTAGGTAAGTCAAGGAAACTTTGTGGACGCGGTTGTTATTTGGTTAGGCTGTGCTTTTATTTTTGGGTTTGGGGTTCAACGAGTGGGTTTCCCCCCTCTTATTGGCTATCTCATGACAGGGTTTGGGTTGACTTACGCATCGCAGCATTTTGGTTACTCCCTCGACGGAGAGGATGCTTTACGGGAAATCGGAAATATTGGTGTGTTGATCCTGCTTTTTACCGTCGGTTTGAAGCTTGATGTTAGCGAAGTTTTTAAAAAAGAAGTCTTTGGTACGAGTGCCTTACACATGGCGCTTTCTATCTTAGTTTACGCAACCGTCATCCATTTTGTTTTTTCATGGGAGTGGGCCACCTCGTTACTACTAGGGTCTTTATTGTCCTTTTCTAGCACCGTACTTGCAGCGAACTCTTTAGAAGAGCGTCAGGAATTGCGAGCCTTCCATGGTCGGATGGCCATTGGTATACTGATTGTGCAAGATCTCGGCGCAATGGAGCTCATTTCTATTACCAGTAATGAAGCCCCTCGCATGGCGTCATTGGGGCTTATGTTATTATGTGTGTCACGCCCTGTCTTTCATAAGGTTTTAGATTGGTGCGGCCATGGCGGCATACTGATATTGCTTGGGTTAACGCTCGCTATCGTTGGAGGCGAAGTCCTCTTTCACCACGTTCTTGGCCTGAGTGCGGAGCTGGGTGCATTGGTCATGGGGGCGATGTGCGCAAAGCACTTTAAAGCCAGTGAGTTGTACAGCGCACTTTGGCCACTCAAAGAAGTTTTTCTTGTTGGGTTCTTTATGACTATTGGGCTGAACGGGCTACCATCGTGGGACGATGTCTATTTCGCCGTTGTTGTGGTGGCATTGTTACCGTTCCAAGCCCTGTTCTTTTTCTTCCTCTTAGTGTCATTCAAACTGAAAGTTCGCACCGCATTTCTGACGACAGCAGCACTCACTAACTTTAGTGAATTCGGACTGATCGTTGCCGCGAAGGTAATGCCAGAATGGACAATTCCCCTAGCCGTTGCGGTGAGTTTTTCGTTTCTTATTTCAGCCCCACTCAATAAATATGCTCATACGTTGTTTGACCATGCCGAAAAGTGGCTTAAACGCTTTGAACGGGACGGGTACCATCCTGACGAAGCACCGATGACACTCGGGGCAACAAATATATTGATTGTTGGTTTAGGCCAGATTGGGCGAGCAGCTTTCAAAGAAGCGCTTCGCAGCAACCAAGACAAAGTGGTTTTGGGGATCGATTCTGACGCGGAAAAGGTCACCAGTTTAAAAAAGCTGGGTGACTACAATGTGACTTTTGCTGATGCGGATCATGCGAATTTTTGGCGAACACTCGATACGAGCGAATTAGACTCTGTGATCTTAACTTGTGAATATGATGCAGCGCTTATTGCTATTGTTAATTTAAGAAAACAAGGCTTCGACGGCGACATCATTGCGCACAGTAAGTACGAGGATCAGGCTCGTAAGATGGAGCTCGCGGGCGCAAATCATAGTCACATGACGCTACACGAAGCGGGAAAAGGTCTTCTCTCGCACCTATGAGGGCGGGGATATAAGGCGGTGAGTAGTCACCGGGCGAAAGTCGTTCTGAACAGTCCTGACAAGACAGGTCGAGCAAGTTTAAAGAGAGCCAGGCCAATGACGATGCCCGAGAAATCAGCTATCACATCCGAGACGCTAGCCGTTCGGCCAGACGAAATAGTCCCTTGGACCACCTCGGTGACTATCGCAAAGAACAGTAATCCGAACACTGTCTTTCGGCGTGAGAGGAATAGACTGGACTGAACGCCCAAGCACAAGACAGAAAATAACGTGGCGTGGGCGACGTCATCTAGCCAACTGTATTTGTTAAATGCCGTCGATAAATCAAAAGGCCATAGGGTTGTTGGAAGAAAGAGTAAGGCAAAACTCACCATTAATACCATGAGTAAACACTTAAACAAAAGAGGTGAGCGTATCATTTATCATCCTTGATCTTAATTATTCCCCGATTATATCTGCGCACAACAAGCAATTGTGCTTGTTGAACTGTTTGAAAAACGACATAATGGGTTTAGAAACACTTAAAAATAAAATAATCTATGCGCGGGCTCTACACAGATAATTACAATGGGTTTAAAAAAACACCACCACCGACATGTCATCCACAGTACCCGCTGGGTACTTTAACCTTTTCCGAAGAGAGAGCCTCTCTGCTGGCGAATCTTAATGCTGCCCCGGAGCCGCCACCCGTTCGGAATCGCCCGCCTTCCTACCTGATAACATTAATGTTGTTGAAGTCTGAGGCAATAGAAGAGGGCATTGCGGGGGAAAAGGCCATCTACGTGCTAAAAAAAACCTATGACGGCGTCTTTCCCCAATACCCTTTCAACGACACTGTGACGCGACGGTGTATTGCTGACACGCTAATAGCCATATCACTGGAATCCACCGTTGATATCCAAGAAAAACTGGGAGCCACACTTTCTTTGGCTTTAATCCATACGCCATGCATGATCGTCGAGGGCAATCCGCTACCCAACAGACATTAAAACGCAACACTCAAAAAATGCGCCTTTTTTTTCTCCTTAACCGTACTGCAATGCACATCTGATAGTGCGGCTGGATTTACGGTAAGTCTCGCTAAACCAATTTCTTCACCGCACACTTCACAAAAGCCGTATTCCTCATTGGCTATCGCCAACAAGGCTCGATCAATTTGGCGAATGCGCTTAGTACGGTTGAATTCTTGCGAGTTTCGCAAAAGGGCATCTGTGATACGCTGACCTTCATCGGCAGGATCCGAGAATCGTTCCCCCACCCCCTCCATCTCTTCATCTTTAGATTTTTTGTTTGAGGCGATAAGTCTGCTTTTTTCATCAAACAGAGCTTGCTTAAACACTGCCACTTGAGCAGGTGACATGTACTCTTGCTCACCAGAGGCTGCTAATTTGTCCTTTAATACATCCATTCTTATCATCCTTGTTAAGTGGTATAAATCAGTGGACGCCTTGGCACCCAATATATTGATGTTATCACACCTTCCTTTTTTTACGGGTAAGTGCAAGGAAAAAGTAAAGCATCTTTTTGATTACTATATTGATTTACATTAACATAAAAAATGTTAAAATGTGCGGCATCAAAATCACGAAGGGATGACCCATGGATTACAACGTCAAAATAGACCTCTCGAAAATTCAAGAACTAAAAACAAAAGGGGGAAGTGTAATTCGTGAACTTTTTTTTACCCAGTCTCTCTCATACTCGTCAGAAAGTGGTTACCCATTTAAAGGCTCCGTTGCTGGCACGGGCGCTGGGCAATATTGGCGGACTAACATATACTGGCGATTTGATGGGCTAACGCAAGAACCCTTGTCGCGGAAAATGGCATGGGACCTTTTTGACACCCCTCACCTCGACATAAGTAAAAGCTCCCTCGCGTTACTGCATCAATACTTGGAAAAGTCCCACCCAGCTTTGTTTCCGACAAAAGACGGTGACACACGGGAAGAACCCGTGTTGGCCTCGTGGTAAAGTCCGCGCTTTTGGAGGGTGCTACGTGATAGCATCAACGTAAACTGTTCGCACGCTGAGGACTTGATACCCTCATTTGTCGAAGCGTATCGTTGGGGGTCTCTAAAGCACGCCCATCTTCTTTACGCTTAGCTCGTAGGGAACGTGATATGGAAAGAGCATCCATTTTCCCATCGTTAACCCCCTCGCTTAACGCAACACCAAATGCATCCTCCAACTCTTCATTTATAAGTGTCGCTACCTGATGTTCCGGCACTTGCCCTTGTAGACTGTCGTGTAGTTCTTTGGTGCGTTTCGTTATCATTAGCGTTCGTTCTATGCATGAATTTAAATCAGGCGAATCAGGCGTTAGATCATTGATAACCATGATCCTAGCTGCATTCAAAGGGTCCATGTCTAGCGCCGCCGCGATGCTTCTTATTTTTTCCATCCCCTCACCTATCCCTGATCCTATATACAACTCATAACTTAGAGTGTTATCCGAAAAGAGGGTTTCAACCGATAATCCCTTTGGGGTAAACGCATCTATAGCAAATGCCGCAATGTAAACGCTGGGCGTGTCGTAAGGTATGCTGGTGCAAATCGATCCGTTATCCAACGGAAGCGACTCCACATGGTCAAAGACGGCCTCATTACCATACTGAGAGGTCACACGTTCAATATCATCATAGGAAACGTAAGGGTTTTGCTTTTGGTTGATATCGGACACAAATTTTTCTACGAGGGTAAGCACATCGCGACTTGGTTTTTCGTTGGAGTAGCCATAGCATTGTCCTATTTCACACATATCATCGTCAAACTCTAGGAACTCCAATTCAACCGTAACGACACGGTTGTTGTTCGCATCTTTCAAGCTAAGGATCGCCGACTCCCCCGATAAACATTTTCCAAGATAACTAAAGACACAATGGTTCATAGTGACTCCCTCTTCGAGAAGGTCAAGGCGCGTATTGACACTTGAAAGCCGGTATTGCTTACCTTCCGGTGAGGTGAGAATAACTTCTTCATCAAACAAGCTTTCCCATTTAAAATTATAGGAACTTGCCAAGTTACCATCTTGAATTAAGCTATTGTACTGCTTGTGTAATGCCTGGTTGCCATTCAGTCTTGCGAGCAGCGAGGGCTCGACTGAAGAAGAGTTAAGCGTGCGTTCAATCCTAGCCTGATCCATCTCTTCATAAATGTCGTAATCATTATCGTCATACCGTTCAACAGCCTGTTCTCGCTGCTCGGTAACGCGCTCTATCGACGCACTATCAACCTCCGGAATTCCACCCTTATTAACCTTCGCCGCAAATGCCTCTGCCACACAATGTAAATCCGCAGACTCTTCAACATAGACGCCTTCATCATCAATAGCCAATATAACGTGCTGTTCAAAACCGGACTCATCTTGCACCAGCAACGCCGTAGCCTCACCTCGCTTCAACCGTTCTGAAAATGCAAAGTCAACATCAGACTTATCATTCACTGAAGTGAACGTGTACGTCTCACCTTGATAGACAAACTGAACTTCCCCCTCAAAGAGCGGTTTTACGTCATCATCATAAATCCAGTCTAAGCAGCTGTCCTCACATTGCTCTTCAATCTTAGCCTTGATACTTGAAGAGACGGCATCAGGATTAATCGCAAGAGTTCCTTCCGACGTATACTCCACACAATCATTACCTGTGCTCGTGTCGCGGTATAACATACCAAGCTCGACACACTTGCTTAGTTGTTCAAGCAGAATGGTATAGTCCTCTCCTTCAGCCTCGATTTTATACTTGGATTCAAGCTGTTCCAGTGTCGCGTAAAACGACGAGGATTGGTTGGCGAACGCCCAAGGTTTTATAAGCGCCTTCATCCCTTGCTTATTCCCCACGCCCTTCAATCTATCTAGTTCTAGCCCCAGTTGGGTGGCTCGATTCAAGAAAAGTCGGTAAGCCCCTTGATTGCCTCCCTGTGGACTAGGTGCGAGACTGCTTGTCAGGTAATCCTCCTTTTTCCCGTCCGGGTCACCTACAATTGGTATATCAAACCAACTTTTAGGGAGTTTAGCTAAACCAAAGGCCGTATGCTTCCGCTCTAATTCAATACGCCACCTATCCGTTCCACCTGCTTGATGAGAACGCATAATTGCCAAGGCACGGCGCACTTCTTTCTTGCTTGCATTGGGCGTTCCAGCACCACGAGCTAAATGTGGTAAGAAGGACTCGCCTTTATCTACCGCAGTAAACATGCTCATATTTACTGCTTGGTGTTCTCGCCATCTGCTCGTTCTCGACATAGTCGCAATATCTTCCAGGAGCCTTATTTTTCCGTGCTTCGACGCATCATCAAGCGAGAGCATGTTAGTGAGCGAATCGACAAACTGTTTACGGTAAAGTGCTGAGAGGGGGGATGGGGCCGAACCAATAAAATTTAAATCCAAGATGTCGTAATTGCTTTCAAGTTCTTCGTTCGACATGATTTCGGGGCAGCTTTGCAGAATAAAGGTGTTTCGGGGGCGAACTGTCGATTGGTACGCTTGTTCAAAAACGTTTTTGAACTCTTGTTCAGCAGCATCAAATAACGGATTGGAATCAACGCCAAGGTTTGACTTAAGCAAATTCTCTAGACCAACTCTAGCGAATATCGTTGAATTAAAAACGTCAGTGGGGAGGGATGACGAATTGATATATAGCTCGGCTAAATGAGGCTCACTTTGGAGACTTTCCAATAAAAAAGGTTGGCCAGTAGAATTCGTCCTAAGCTTCGCATATTGGTTTGTGAATACACTTTTTCCATACCATTCAGAAGGACATGACCAACTTGCAATATCAGCCCCAGAACAGACGGGGTGTGCGTACTGATTCTTCGTAAGGACGCTTTTAATGTTTTTCGCGATATACTTTAACGACTCTGGCCCATTGAATGGAAAGCTTCTCTCGCGGTCCAGTTTCACCTGGATAAAGACGTTGTCCTGGTGTCGCCGCAAAAAGAGTGTCACCACCCCGGTTGACTGGTAAACACCCTCATTTTTTTCAATTCCGGTCGGGGCGTAAACAGCGACTCCCTCAGCAACATCATCTATTACAATCGGGAGCGTTTGAGGCATGGACGCATCAAGAACCAGCCCAAGTTCGGCTCTCAAAACATCTTCGCCTTCTTTGACGTCTTTGGGGAGAAGATGAGCGTATTTTTCCATAAACGTTAGCATGACAAATCCTTGTTATTCCTATAACTAAGATAATATCACTGATGGTTGTTTTTATTTTTTTTATCACACAAAAACCTTGTGATAACATAGCAATATAGGTTAAACAAAAGGGGTCGTGTTTCATGAAGCCATTAGCAGTAACCCGTAATTCGCCTTTGCTTATTATTTCAGGAGGACAAACCGGCGCGGATCGCGCGGGGCTAGACGCAGCATATAAACTGCGCATACCGACATCTGGGTATGTACCAAAAGGATTTCGTACTGAGAATGGTCCGGACTATACGCTGAGGCGCTACAATGTTGTCGAACACACATCAACAAGTTACGTGCCCCGAACTCGGGCTAACATCCAAGCCTCTGACGTCACTCTTGTTCTGTCCCCTAATCGTCAATCAAAAGGGACGAAAACGACCCTTCAAGCGTGTGTTGACTATAATAAGCCTCATGTTATTTTGACCGCGTTCGATCAGAGTGAAATGCAGAACACCTTAGCGTTTTTTCGCTTTTTTTCGATTAAGGTTATTAATGTGGCGGGAAATCGTGAGAGTGTTCACCCTGGACTCCATGTAAAAGGGGGTCGCTTTTTACTTGCGCTGATGAGTGAGCACCTAAGAGAGAAAGGGTGGCTTAAACCTGATCCTTCAGGACGTACCCGAGGCCGATTCTGCCCGACTTAAGCTATAATAGGACGCTGTGAGGGCCATATTGTCGAGCAATCACCTGTTCCCAACTGAGCTATTACCCACTGGCTGCGGCTTTCCTTATCAAGTTTATTTACCAGTTCGCATGTCATCATTACCATACTACTGATAGGACCATTTCCATTGACATGCAGGCATTTATAAACGTTAGACACGCTTATGCCCAGCAAACAAGCTGCTTGTTGCGCGTCTATTTCCATGGCTTGGCACCAGTGTCTAAAACTCACTTTATCCCTCACCTCGGGCAGCCGAGTGTTAACTGTCACCCATCACCTCGATCACACCTCCCCCTTGGGTTAACTCCATCCAATTAAAATACCCCATGTCAGTCACAATATACGGACCAAAAACCCCCATTACCAATGAGGTAACCCCATCCTCGTATGCGCCTAATGAGAACAATTCATTCTTGTGCTCCCCTTTATAGGGATATCGGATCACATGTTTTTTTAAATCACCATAAACCATCGACGGACGGTACCCAGGAACGATATCAATTACCACCGCATAAAGAGACGGCCTGATCTCCTCATAATAGTCAAGTAACGTCCCTATCCCAAAATCTGGGTAGGATAACCCCGCATGCCTACTTGGGCTTGTTGCTACCCCCCTAAACTTTAGTTGATGAAGGATATCATCGTTTTTATTGCTACAGGGAACGATAGCTATTTCCATTGCAAGGGTTACCCCATCCATCACTAGGCGTTGATAAAAACTAGATGCAGGAGCTATTTTTACATAAGGCAATGCGCCCGCCGCAAGGTATAGCACTTGCGCTTCGCTCAAACTAACCTCCGTTCTTGACGCGCATGACTCACTGTGTTTTTGAAGAGAGAAACGAACCCGCTTTCCCACAAAATCCTCAAGCCTTTGGTTTGTACCTTTTATCTCGTAAGAGACCAAGGAGGACTTTTTTATAGGGGTTACTCCCCCTTTGCTGACATTTATATGCATCTGTGCGCTTCTTTATTAGAATCCTTATATTTTGCGAGATTACCATATTTGTAATGTTTAAAGGAATATTATAACAAAATGTTTATTCTTAAAAATGTAAGGGCAACATTTAAATTGTTTTTTCGTATACTATATATGTAAGGCCTTTAGTACAATATAACAAAGAGTGTATATTTACCCTATGCAGGACATAATGAAACCTTACCTCTATGCGTTTGATGTGAATGCCATTTTCGGCAGAGCCTTTCCTCACACTCATGAAAGAGTTAGTGCGGGGCGTGTTCACGAAAAAGACTTCATTGACGGGCACCCTGTCTACACCTTAAGAGAAACGCTTCGCATCATTCGCAGTGAATGCCAACAAGTACAAAGAATGGGGTTACCCAATTCACATATCGTCATGGTCTGTGATCACCCCGGTAAAAACTTTCGTCACAAACTCTTTGCAGAATACAAAGCAAACCGGCCTCCCAAACCCAAAGAACGGTCTGAACAAGAGCGTATCCTGCCTCAAATGCTCAAGGCTGCAGGCTATCCTGTGCTCTGCATTGAGGGCGTCGAGGCCGATGACGTCCTCGCAACCCTTTCGACGAAACTAAGCAGCATGAGGCTCCATTCAACGATTTTTACGGGTGACAAGGATTTAATGAGTCTTTGCAACGAACACACGACACTCTTTAACGGCAAGCTAAAAAAAATCATCACAGAAACAGACGTTCTTAATAAATTTGGCGTTTCCGGCGAGTTGGTACTCGACCTCCTTTCCCTATCAGGGGACACTGTCGACAACGTCCCAGGCGTGAAAGGAATTTCGGAGACCTCTGCGGCACACCTCCTACAAAAAATGTCATTAAGTGACATTATTGGGACACCAGAAAAAATACTTAAAACTGATTTAAGACTAAGAAAAGCCATATGTAAACAACTGAAAGCAAACCCCGAGTCCGCCGTCATTTCGCGTAAACTCGTGGCCTTAAAATGTGATGTCCCCCTTAACATGAACTTTAACGAAATGCGCTTTTCTGGCCCCGATAAAGCAGGGTTCTTGCCGGGTTTTTTTGATATTAATCCTATTTAATCGGTTCATCCCCGGCACGCATTTTGCTTAATAAACACAAAAACCAAAGGTTCCGTTATGTGCCAGAAAAAACTTATCTCTCTCTTTTTATTGTTCCTTTCGCCCTTTACCAAAGCGGAACTGCTCGTCGACGTCCTGGACACAACCACTTGGGGCGGGAGCACCTACTACCTGCTCGACAAAAGCACATGGGACGATGCACAATCGACTGCAATTGCACTCGGAGGCAACCTTGTCACCATCAACAATGCCGAAGAGCATATATTTATCAACGAAACATGGGGGGGGTTCAGTGGTTCAGAATACGCCATGACCTACCTTTGGATAGGATTAAATGATGAGGACAATGAGGGCGAGTTCACTTGGATTTCGGGCGAAGAAGTAACCTACACGTTATTCACCTCTGGTGAACCTAACGGCGGGGAAAACGAAAACCAAGTGTACATGTGGTATCGCAGCGCAGCTTATGCAGGGTACTGGAACGACTTCGATGGCAGTCGTGGAGTCGATTATTACGATGGTGTTTACGGCGTGGTTGAAGTGGTTGACGACCCCACTGGCCTTAGCTCCGCCGCCAATATCACTGATTTACCATCACCACATGTTGGCATTTTTTTTCTGAGTTTTCTCGCATACCAAGCGCGCCGTCGATCCCCACTTAACCAGCAACCACACGCCGACGACGCGTGTGATTACTGAGCCCTCTCCGTCCTCTCATCCATTAAAGTTCTATTCTTGACAAGAGA
This sequence comes from Alteromonas sp. 14N.309.X.WAT.G.H12, assembly GCF_036697315.1. Lineage (NCBI taxonomy): Bacteria > Pseudomonadati > Pseudomonadota > Gammaproteobacteria > Alteromonadales > Alteromonadaceae > Alteromonas > Alteromonas sp. 14N.309.X.WAT.G.H12. Next base: position 147,630 of record NZ_JBAHZB010000001.1, on the reverse strand, counting down.
GCTCAACACACCGCCCGTTGCAAAAAAACATACGCGATGCGCTATATTGAAAAATTTAATGTTATTATAGTAACTAATTTCGTTATTAAGGAAGAAACCATGAAAGGACTTTTAAAACCCTCTTTGCTGACAGTAGGGCTTATTGTCTTGGCAATGCTATTTGGATGCACCACCACCGAATTCGACCCTATCGTTCAAACTGACGGCATCAACCATCAACCATCGGTTTACATTGAGCCTCACTTAAATGGATGCAAGGGCGAACCTGTTTGTACGCGCATAGGGGCAGAATGGCATGATAACAAGCCAAACAATGTCCTTTTTATTGTCGCCTTAAGCGGTATGCATACCGAAATTACTGGCGCGGAACTCTACATCGACGGTGACGTGGTCGCGTTAAATGAACTTATCCAGCGTGATGAAATGCTCTATCGTCAGTATAACATTTGGAGCATCAACTGGGACACCACACACCAGGCGTTTCTGTCTAGCGTCGCGGTCGCACAACGCCTCGCCAATGCGGAATCAGCATATTTAACTGTAGAGACAACGAATGGTACCTTTACCGACTTCCTTTATGATGGGTATGGTAAGCGAGCAGAGTCCTACGACGCTCTGTGGCGTTTCTTGCATGAAGTGGATACGTTTAGCCCCTCTGTCATTTCTGACTTCGAATAAAACTACTTGGCGCTCCCCTACCTTTCACACTCAGCAAAACACCCATCGAATAGGTGTTTTGCTTTTTTTCTTCAACAATTCCAATTATTTTTCCTATCATCAAAAAAAGACAACATTGGTGATACTATCAATATAGTATTGACAAACAGTTGGCAGAAATATGAAACAGGTAACCTTCTCTCACAGCCATGGATTTAACTGTGCAATCATTGATGATTATGATGGGTTTGACATCACCTATAAACCTGTAATTAGCAGTGAACAAAACGATGAACTGGCCGAGGATTTTACAGATTACATAGAAGCGTCAATCATTGCAGCTTATGAAGTGAACCGGAAGGATAAAAAGTTCATCGAGAGCATTAAAAACTACGTCGCCAGCGCTGAAGTCAATGTAGGGTTTGAACCTGATATCTTTGAGGACACCCCGGACCGCGCTAATGGCACCCGTCGCATAGACGTAACACTGAATGTAAACTTCCCGTTTAGTGATGTTCTGACGGATTATATGGAAGGCAACCCTTACCGCGAATCCAACTGGCCCCAAGGTCAGGTGGTTTTTGCCGATCAGGAATTCACTGCAACGCCCCCAAACCTCACTCCTTTCGAACATCAAGTTATTGATGTGTTAAGCGATATTGAGGAATCATTCAACAATCTCTTTGATTCCGTTTCACCTGAACAGCTTTACAGGATCATTTCGGACGAATTCAGTGAGTCTTTTGGAATAACAGGATTAGAAGACCGTTTAGCCAGCGTCACTAAAAAAAAGAGTCTCAACGTCGACTTACTTTCCGATGAGATGTGCCGAGCAATCATGATCGATGCTTTGGACAAAATAACCCCTGACACGCCAGAACAAGCGGTAAAGCAGACGATAAAAACAACACCGGATGAAAAAAACACGCCCCATGGACGAACCCCCAAAATATGAACAAAAACCAGCTTTATAAGATGCGTCACTACACTAATGCTGTTTTTTAATGCAATTAAATATGTTAAAATTGCGTTCGCAATATGCAGGACTCATTTTGCCTATACAAAAAAAAGGAAACCGTATGAAAAAAACATTTATTGCCTCTGCTATCCTTCTTGGCGTAGCAGCGAGCTCTTCAGCCTTCGCAGGCGTCACAGAGACCGCGCCCGACTTTAGTTATATTGACGTTGGCTATACCAGTTATGACCTAGATGACACAGATGTAGATGCTGACGGCATTACCATTGGCGGAGCCTTCGAGATAAGTGAATCAGCCTTTATCAACTACTCATATTCAACAGTGAGCATTGACGATTATGATGCTGACATGGACACTTACTCGATCGGAATTGGCGCGCGCCATGCGCTAACTTATAGCACTTCTTTGTTTGGTAGCGTAAATTATATTCGTTCAGATGTTGATGCATACGGCTATGACGACAGCTTTAACGGTTATGGTGTTAGCGCTGGTGTGAAGTCTCGAATTTCTTCTGAAATTGAGCTCACCGGCACTCTCTCCTACACCAATATGGATATGGATGGTTACGATGATGAAGACGACGTCACCGGCGAACTTGGCGCACGCTACTATTTTACAAATGATATTGCCATAGGTCTTACTTATCAGTACAACTCTGACGAACAAGCCTTTGCCGTCGGTGCTCGATACTCCTTCTAAGGTATCGATCCCGCAAAAAAGTCTGCATTTTTCATGTGGACTTTTTTGTTATCCTCTCAAAAACTCCCGTCTTGCGCTAACGCTAATAAAACAAAAGATTAAAACAAATAGTTGTGTTAAATCGCTAAAGATAATGCTATAACTATATACTGTTCCATTGCTGGGACATAGTGTTACTCATACAGGACAAACAAAAGGAATTCTTATGAATAAAAGTGAACTGATTGCAAAAATGTCGGAAAAAGCTGACATCCCCAAAAAAACAGCAGCAGACGCACTGGAGGCATATATAGCGTCGGTAACAGAAGCACTAAAAAAAGACGATTCTGTTGCGCTTATCGGGTTTGGCACCTTTTCTGTAAAAGAGCGTTCTGCACGCTCCGGCCGCAATCCACAAACCGGTGCTACCATCGAAATCCCCGCGAAAAAAAATCCGATATTCAAAGCTGGAACTTTGCTTAAAGACGCCTGCAATTAACCCGATTTTAAACATTAAAAAAGCCGGGTTAACCCGGCTTTTTTGTGTACGCTTGGCAATAATTAATTATTCATTAGATCGACATTGCCCGACCCGGGTAGCTGCTCAGGCACAGCGCCAAGCGCCTCTCCAGGCACATCAAAATCAGAATTAGGCACACCTGTCGGCAAGGCGTTGGCAATTGGCGCATGGCTTGAATTTGCGATAGCGTTGTATGCCTGCGCTTCTTCAGCGTTATCAATGTCGCCATCATCGTCATCATCGTCATCATCAAGACTTCTATCGGTCACTTTGGGCATCGCACCAAGCTCCAGGGGAAAATCCCCACGATTGATTTTATACGCTTCAACCGGCATGGCTGAAATGTATTCAGCAAGTTCGCGTAAACCATTGCTTAATTGTTGATTTGAGAACTGCAGACCTTTATCTTCCTGCACCACGGTGACAACGATAGGGACATTTTGTTTTTTAGAGCGTAAGTTCAAGGCCGTCTTGGTTCTACGCGTTCGGATAAAATCGGAACCGACATCGGTGGTCTGAAGAATAAAAGATTCACCGTCATCTACGATATCGATACGACACTTAGCTTTTTTTTCAACGTCGGCAAGTTGCGCTTCATACATATCACGAACGGCCTTAGCAGTCATACCGTTCGCCTTCAAGATAGACAATGTCGATGTCAGCATGTTGATTACCGCTTGCTCTGCGGGTTTGAAATTGATCACTAAAATCACTCCATTGAATTAATATTAAACAAGGGCCTGTCTCTTCTTTCTCCCATCCAGGCCGAAGGTTTTTTGTTTCATTACGGCGTTAACATCACACGATGCACTGTAACCATTTTTAATATATCACACAGTCTTGATTTTATATTCACGCATCATTAATTAATCGTTTCTCCAATGACGTGATATCATATTAGAACAATTCGCAACATAAAATACATCATTTGTGTTTATTACAACAAAAATGTATTATAATAAAACAAAGAAAATAACAAACCTTTCGTTGGAGAGAGTCAGTATATGAGTCGCGGTATTAATAAAGTCATTTTAGTCGGAAATATTGGGGATAATCCCGAAGTCAAATACATGCCTAACGGCAATGCGGTGGCTAACCTAAGTTTAGCTACCAGTGAAAGCTGGAAAGATCAACAAGGTCAGGTACAAGAACGTACCGAATGGCATCGATTGACCATGTATCGCCGATTAGCAGAAATCGCGGGGGAATATCTCAGAAAAGGTTCACAGATTTATTGTGAAGGTAGATTACAGACGCGCAAATGGAGTGACAAACAAGGTCAGGATCGTTATACCACTGAAATCATTGTCGATCAAATGCAAATGCTAGGTGGCCGTAACGGTGGTGCCCAGGACGGACAATCGGGTGGTTATCAGCAGCCCCCACAAGGCGGTGGTGCCCAGGGCGGACAATCGGGTGGTTATCAGCAGCCCCCACAAGGCGGACATAACAACAATTATCAGGTAAATCCGCTTGAGGATGATTTTGATGACGACTTGCCGTTCTGACCGGTGTAAGAAGTTGATATAAAAGGTTTTTTTAGAGTTTACGCTTTTTTAGACCTTTGGTCAAGATGTAAGGAGAGGCCCCGTGCTCTTTTGACGATAGGCCGCTTGCTCCTTAAATGCGGCAATTCTCAAAACGCGTTGATAACACATCATAATTGTTTTATTATTCTTTTTTATGCATATTTTTTCAGTGGCTGAAATAAGTCCGTGCAACTTTACTTTTTTTTAGGTGGAAACATGCTTACAGAACTCCCTGCGGTTCCTGTTCTAATGGAATTTACAGATTACTTAAAAAAACACAGGGTTAGCATTGAACATTTCGCCATAATGACAAAGCTTTACCTGCCGGCACTTCAACGTACAATGCATTTTAATAGGCTTTATGTTTTTGATTCGCGCCTCTATTATAAAGCGACCCAGTACAGCCCTTCCTTTAAACTCGGGAAGAAAGCTGTTCCCGTTACACTACACGAACACATCCAAACAAATTACGGCGGTGATCTCGTTGATTTTGCAAACAAACATGGGGATAACCCTATATTCGTTGAAACCTCCGTTTCTCTGGCGGCGCTGTGGGTGGCACGCGAAGTGTTGCTTCCCTGCAGAGTCCCTTCCGCTTACCCGATCGTTTCTATCCAATCGCATATCGAGTCGGCCTTTAGCGATAATGCAACTGAATTCGGGCGGAGATATAAAAAACCACAACAGCAAGTCCATCGGTGGAAGTCGAAAAATGCGGCATGGTGTCTCGGTAACGTTTATCTTCGACGCACTGAATTTAACCCAGAGCTTCATATTGGCAAAACCCCCCGACAAGCGGTGCTTTTCCATGACTACCTCTACGGCGGGCTCTTCCTGTCAGAAGACGAATGGTTCGACGTGATAAAAAACAACACAGGAAAAACGCGATCTCGTCTCCTGAAACGGATGTTTAAAGAAAAATATATCAGATACTCAAACCAGATCGACCGCTATATCAATTACCCTGGCACCATGTGGGTCGACGGAGATATTTATAAGAAACAGACTGACTTCACGCCTTTCTCATCAATCTCGACTGATGCGTGAACATCAAAATGGCATATTTTTTGTATAGTGTTTAACGTCAGCACTAATACATCAAGGATGCCTCATGTTCTTTGGTTTTTTTTATAAGACCTCGTCCAAAGCCACACCCGGCGCATTTTCTCGCCACCTCTGGGTGTACGACCAAATAGGTACCGGGCTCGCTATAGAGAAATACCTAATAAGGACAGGTAGCGTGCTTCATAAAAATGCAGTAACACGGATGCTCAAAGGCGAACTGGAGTCTCGCGCAAAATCGGACTACATTCCCTACAGGTACGCGTTAATCAACAACATTGAACTACTCGTACATGCGGCTGCCCGGCCAAGCAGGCAACGCCTCTTATGGGTTATCCCGTCTATTGATGGATTCAAAATACATTCTGAAGAAGACGCGCAGAGCGTGGTCTCATCGTCTCCTAAACAAGGGCAATTGTACCGTTCCCTATCCCCCGTTATCGCTTTGGCGCGTCACAGTGATGATTACAGGTTGCTGACGTGGTACTTAGCGATCCGTGACACGTTAAGCAATCTGGTTAACCAACCGTTCCCTGTAGTACCTATATCTCTGTCTCATCCAAGGAAACTCAAAACGATTCATGTCGCAAACCATGCTGCATCATTGCCATCAGGATGCAGCATTATGGATAACTTAGATCATTACAAACTACACCCGGTATTGCGCTACCTCTGCCTCGATTTATTCCAGACACTCAAGCAATTATCCTCAGAGCCCATGACCCACACCCGACTCCACCAGGCCATAAAACACACCCAAACGCGAGCCGGGAAAACAATATTAAAAATCATACAAGCCCAATCGTCCCGCTTAACACATCGAAACAGATCTGCGGATGTGCTTTCCAGCTGGAAAACAGAACGCATCACATAAACATCAAATTTGTTTAATCCTAACCGGCTTTCCTATACAATAGCAGTGTTTGCAATAGTTATTAGGGCATGGGAATAATGGATTACACGGAAGAACAAAAAAAGACTATCTATTTCAAAGGGAGGAATTTGATTGTTAAATCCGGTGCGGGCACAGGTAAAACCACAATCCTTAAAGGGTATGCCAAAGAAAATCCCAATAGCCGATTTTTGTACCTTTGTTATAACAGTGATATTCAAAAAGAAGCAAAGGCTTCCTTTCCTGCCAATGTCGTATGCCGAACGGGACACGCTATTGCAAGGGCGATGGTTTGCAGACCTTTAGAGCACAAAGTTGCTGACAACATCAGGCTCACGGATGTTAAGGAATTTATTAAAACCAATGATTGGGGATTGACCAAAGATGTCGTCAAGGGACTCAATGCCTTTCTCCATTCCAACCGAAATGAAATATCGCTGGTTGATATTAGCTTTCTACCTAATTTCACTGCTGCACAAAAACGCAGGAATGCCCTTATTCTTTCTTGCATCAAAAAGATTTGGGTGGCAGGTATGGATCCCAAAAGTTCATTCCCAACAACCCATGATATGTATTTAAAAAAGTTTTGCATGGGGCCACCAACAATGCATCGCTGGTTTTCAGGCATACTCCTTGATGAAGCCCAAGACTCCAATCCTGTCATTTCCGACTGGGTGTTAAAGCATGATCAATGCAAACATATTTTAGTCGGCGACGACCATCAGCAACTCTATCGGTGGCGCGGCGCGCAGAATTTCATGGAAAACTACGCAAAGAAAACAAACTGCCAAATCAACCTTATGCAGCAAAGCTTTCGGTTTGGCGAAAAGACCGCACTCGTGGCTTCCAAATTATTAGAATACAAGTCACACATAACCGGGTGTCCACCTTTTAGCGTCCATGGCACCAAGACGATTGATGATAAGGTTTATGTCCTTCGACCTGCTCTCTTCAACAACCAACATCGAGCTATTCTTCACCGGACAGTCATCGGCACTCTGGACTCTGCCATTCAGAATATTGATAAAAAAATCTATTGGGCTGGGGGGATTAATTCATACACACTTCCGACCTTACTCGACGTTTACTATCTCAAAAAAGATATGCGTTCCTCGATCAAAAACAAAAAGTTGCTCCGTGAACATAGGACATTCGACAGCTACCGGCTTATGGCTGAGGGAACGCAAGATCCTGAGATGATGCGAATCATAAAATTACTCGAACAACATGGCAATTCAATACCAGGTAAAATTGCAGCCTTGCGCAGGAATGCCGTAAACAAAGAAAGTCAAGCAGACCTAACTGTGAGTACCGCGCATCGGGCCAAAGGTCGTGAGTGGGAACATGTTGAGGTTTCGAATGACTTCCCCGATCTGCTAGATGAAGCAAAAGACCTGAGTGAAGACTTTGTTTCAGACGAGATAAACCTGCTCTATGTGGCTTGCACTCGTTCGATGGGAGTGCTTGTGGTTCCTAATATTGTTGCTGCCATATACAAAAAGATGGGCGGGGATTTAAAACTCTTTGACCGTGAAGGGGGCGCGTCACTGCGCACCACAGACACTGTCGGAAAGATGACGCGACGGGTAAAACTCAATCAAGGATAACGCTTTGCCGGTGGACTCGTGGATGCTCGAATGCGAGAGATGGCACGGTCGTGGCAGATGACGCACTACTCACGGTTATCTGCAATGAGTTCAATGCCGCATATAAAGCCTCATCTTTTGGCATCGGGAATACGTCGGCACGAATGACGGCACGAGTCGCCGCTTCACATACCTGGTCATCACCAGAATGCGCCCTTATCTTCACGACATGCCCATCTCTTGATAGCGTGAGACCTAGACTACATTCGCCCGAAACGCCCTCGCGGGCCCTCATATAAGAACGAATTTTCTCCGCTATCTGATTTTGGTATAAAAATAACGGATCCATAGACATTCTCCTCACCTCTTTTTGTTGACCTATCGTTTCAGGTTTAAACGTAGGTACGGCTTCGGACACGCCCTCCTTTTTTTGTACAAGTAAGGATTCAGGGAACGCTTCTTCCGCATTTTCCCTTGGTGCAGGTGGCGTTCTGGCGGCCCGTAACCTTTGTACTAACGTGTCGATGTCATCCTCCTTACGCGCCTCTCTAAAACGCGCCTGTTCTTCTCGTACTCTCGCCAGTCGCTCATTGAACTGCGAAAAAGGGTCTATTTTCTTTTTTATGACAAGCCCATCATTGGGTTCTTCTACCGCAGGGTTGTTCTCAATATAGGTAGGCGCACTCTCCTTTTTTGCAGGAATAGATTCAGGCTTCGCAGAAGGTTCTTGCTCAGGGATCACTAATAAGCGATTAAGTTGAGAAGGCGCTATCATTACTGCTCTCAACACCGGGCCCGAAGGCGCTGTTGTTGGTGTGTCATGATAGAAAAACCCAGGAATAAGAAGCATCCCAATAACGAGTGAATGTAAGGCGAAAGAGGCAATAAATCCCGCTCCCGTTTTAGGTGGGCTGCCGGAACCGAAAACCATCGGCTCTCGCACCTCCCCAGTCGGGATCGTAGGAAGGGTTGTTATTATTGGTTCTACCATGGGTTCACCAAGTCCTTTTGTCAATCGAGTAACACCTCATCCTTGAGGCACCAAACAGCTATATTATCACGATGCATCCCAAAGCGCGCGCGATTGGCTTGGCGTAATCGTCAACGTTCCCGATTCTTTTACATACCTTATTGTCCGCGCTAATGTGTAAAAAATACTGATAAGTTAACACGTCTCTATTTAAGATGAACAAAAGGGTTTGTCTTCACGCATTTACTGGTGTTGCTCTGTAGCGCTTCTTAACGTTAACCGCGGGAACATCCGGCTTCAATGCAGGCATTACCAATGCCTCAGCATACTGCAGCAGGACAGCATCCGCCTCCTTTTGGCCACCGGCATTTTCTAATGCTGTAATGAACATCAGGTAGTCATTATGATCCTTCAAGCCATCATCTCTACCTTTGGCGTCTTTCGGCGTCGATACATGAATACCATTCACGACGTATTCTCGGCCTTTCTGAGGTTCTGGCATAAACGAACCAACAGGAATGCCGATCAAGCGACAAACATCCGCTGTTATCTTCGCATCAATTCGCCCAGCGCCTGGGATACCATCTTTAATATCTGCATCTAGCGCCATCCCTAACGATTTAGCCCCCGTTAACAGGGTGAACTTTTGCTGGAGACGCATTCTGACTTGTTGTTTTTCATTCTCCGAGAGAGAAAGGAAGCTCTCTCCCCGCTGTAAATCCGTATTTTTATCACCCGCAATAAAATCACCTTGCGGAGACTGCACTACATCTAAGCCGCAACTATTCAACCAATTGTCTATGTTGTGGACGCTAAGAAAAGCGTCCCCCGGTTTGTTTATAGCGCTTTTGAATATTTCATGAATAGCAAAAGCATCACTGTCATTTTCTTTTCTTTGATGCGTAACAACGGCTTTTTTTATCTCATCGGCTGACATGCCGGCTTCTTTCATTAATGCGGCCAATTTACATTTCGCTTCTTTGTCTTCATGACTGCCGTTGGAATACCAGTGCACTGAATGCGCATCAAACCATTCTCTTAAACTCTCTTTTGTACCGTCTGACATGGGCTTGGGATCCTTAGACTTAACCACCTCGCAAAAATCGATCCCGCCTCCATTCTTTGTGTTATCAATAACCCGGATACTCAGTAGCTCCTCGATAAAAACTTTTGCCATACCGGCGCTTCGAACAGAAAGGCTATTAGGTTCCGCAACCGGCATTCCTTTCAGGTCAGGACGACGGGCGATCAGCTCACCCACCCGTACTTGAAGTTCGTTAAAGGAAAAGGTGTCTATCGTCGCCTCTGTCAACCAAAGGGTTTCTGCGCCTTGCTCAATGCGACCACAAACAGCGCCTCGCTTACTCTTTGTGGTCTTGTTAAGATCCATCTTACCGGCTCGCCCTTTATCGACTCTAAAATAAAACCGCTGATGTCCACCCTCGGCAATGCCCACCCCTGGGTTAGGGGTCATTTGGTATAAGGGCACCGTATCGCTAACCAACCGATGATTAGATAATGGTTCCAGCGAAGATCGTCTGTACGGGCGCTTATCTTTCCCTTTCTTCGGGGTTGTCCACGAGTCAGACCAGCTTTTCGAAGGGCTTAAACTTCCATCCTTAATCTGCCGCTGTAACTCTCTTTTGGGAATAGCACGCGTTTCACTAAACAATGATTCAATGTGTCCTTCCGAGGTGGCTTTCTCGCCTTTAAAAAGAAACTCGGCGTTGATTACCGGGGCACTCGGTTCTAAGATTTCCCGTTTACTGACAAGGCCCATTGACAGCCTGTCGTGAAGCGGCGTTTTCGCCTGTAAAAGGTACTTGTGAGCAACGCGGTAAAATGCCTGGTTTTGCTTGTTAATAGCAGACTCACGATCCTGTTTGTCGTATTCAATTCGAAAGAAACCTCGTTCGCTTTTGCTCAATATAGGCTGAGGCCAGTCCACATTATGTTTCTGCGAAACAGTGAAATAAAACAATTCTTGAGAGGTTATAGATTGCTGGTTTTTGTCCCCACCCTGAAACATAGCTTTAAATATTGGCGAACTGTACTCTCCCATTTTTGATGGGTCGGTCGTCATCGCCTTCACTTTTTCATGATGCATTTTCCCCTCATGATCCTGATAAGCGAAGATGTACACCGCCCTACCGCCTCCGTCATCCTTTGTTTCCACGAGGGAAAGTAGTCCCTCTTTGTCCAGAAAATCTAACATGGCAGGGAAAGGGATCTCTTTAAAGTCTTTATAGTTAAGGTAACGTTTTTCTCGCCGGTTCAAAGGTGCTATACCGCTTGGCTCTTCTTGAACGTGGAGCCCATCAATGCCTTGCCCGCTGGTGTCTTTCTGGCTGTGTTTCTTTTGCCCCGCCACCAGCGGAGCACTAGGCGTATTTACCGCTAACTTTTCACTGACGAAATCAAACACAGAACCACAGAATGCTTTTAACGCCTCACGTTCACCATTCTGAGGAATGATAAAATCCATTCCGCCGAGATCAATAAACTTAATTAGCGCTCCTTGTATACCGCTATAATTCCTCACTGTGTGACGGTGTTTAAAGGGCATGTCCCTGACGGCAATTTTCCCGATGGCGCGCACAAAGCGCTTAGACAAATCATCCCCATCAGGCCGACCAGCGCCGGCGATTTTCCGCCAATCATTCATCAGCGTCGCAATACGATTAACCATTTTTGCCGTAGCGTCATTTTTCTCGTCGGGAATGAGCGTGTGAACAAGAAAGGCTGACGGTGTAAAACGATTGTCCATTAAGGATTCTGCGTAGAATTCGGCTGGGTAATGGCACTTCGTCCATACCTCCTTCATACATAAACTGGCATAGGCCATCGAATGGGCCTTATTAAAAAGATAACGCCCCCTTTTGCCCTCAACCAAGGCATAAATAGAAGCAGATTCTTCCTCTGATAATCCGTGTCGCTGCTGCGCACCGGCCATAAATGGGCCTCGCATCTTATCGATGAGCCCATAATTTTTCTTCTTGATCCCGGAGCGAAGCCTGTCGGCTTCGGTCATGCTAATACCGCCCACCTCTGTCATCAAGGTAAGCAATTGCTCTTCGTAATACAATGCGCCATAAGTGTCACTGAGAATAGATTTGGCAACATCAGGAAGACGGATGTTGTCCGGTTGCCTTTTTCCTTGAACATACTGATCTACGATACTTTGAAAATTAGGATCCCCCCCATCCCTCAACATGGCCGACATCGCACTTATTTCATAAAAATTACTGGGTTTTATTTGTTCGTAAAGTTTCGGAGCCATAAAACCATTCATTTGTGTTAGGCCTAGCAATGCGCCACGAGAAAACACAAATCGCGCTGAGGGGTCATATGGGCTTACTTTAATATTCGGATTCACCCCAGCCAAACGTAAAGCGTTCACGTTCCTCGTCAAATACCTATTCGCCAAGAAGTCATACTTAACCAACCCCAAAGCACCAAGCTCCGATTTATCAAACGCAATAGATGGCCATGGCTGATCCTTCGCGGCAATTTGAGGGTAAGCATCAAATCCTGATTTTGAAATAACGACACCGGTTGAAGAACGGCTTGTCGACATTCTCGCGGCACCTATATTTTCCGCGATACCGACGAGGGCTTTTGAAATGGGTGAACGACGCACTTTTTCTGGCAGTGCAGGCCAAACATCAGACTTCCACGCCACCATATCTGATTTTTTCCGGCCTAGCTCACGGGTAAGTACAGCGGCTATCTCTTTTATTTCAGCTTTTTTTGCCGGGTCAATGTTATAAAAATCTAACAATGCATTTTTAGCAAGTCCAAAGCGCTGAGCTAGACTTTTCAGGCCGTTATAATTCATGATGGTGCCGAAATTTCCCCTGCTCGGCCCTTGGTTTAAGGCGTTAAGCATCTCGCTTGGCTGCGCGATGTCCATGTCAACATCCGGCTCTTCCACGCGCTCTGGACTTAAGAAGCGGCGGAACAATAGCCCCTCCTTAACAGGATCTATATCAGACATGCCCGCCATATGGAAAATAAGTGAAGACACGGCAGAACCACGTAACATCATGTCGTTCTGCTCTCTTACTGAGAGTGCGTGAAACTGAAAGATATTCACAAAATAGCTTTCAAAACCCGTTGCTTTAATGATGTCGATTTCTTCTTTAACTGCGCGGCGGTACCGCTCAACATCATTTGGGTTAAGCAGCTTCTTGAAATTCGCCCAAAGCGCCCTAACTCTTTCGTCAAAGTTGATAGGTACATCATCAATGACATCAAACGCCACGCCACGACGTAACACTGCGCTAGGCGTCTGGCAACGCGCCATCAATGCCGCATCACTGATAAAATTTCCTGGGGAGGGGATGAAATGCTTTCCGGCTGATTCCAGATGACAATGGCTGTATTTTTTATCAATGATCCGGACGATTTTTTTACGCAATTCGTCCGACGACGAAGCCGTTATTTTTTTTGAAATATAATCTTGAGTGTAATGTGCAAGAAGGGCTTTACCCTGACTCAATTGCGCTTCGTTTTTTGCATATCCAAGCAAACTTTCTACTGCACAAGGTGGATGTTGGCGGATGTGGCCATCACCATCCGGTGTTGATGAAAGCACTGATGCCAATGCACTTGATTGGCCTGGCGGCTTTACCCCCAAATAATCATCTGGAGAGAAACGGTATCGCAGACGCGAAAGTAAACTTTGCGGATCTTCAAGCTGCTCCTGAATCTCGTTCGCAACCATCATTTTCTTCTGACTTTGCATAACTGACTGGGCCAGTGAACCAGGGAAACCATCCAAGGCCACACAATGCTTTAATAAAGCATCATATTCGCCTCTTAACATGTTGTCCCACGACAAACCCCGGGCAGGATTGAATTTATTATCATCACCCACATCTCCGGTAATGCGATGAATATCGACTAGCGCTTGATAACCCACATCCCCTTTCGCAAGCAAGACCAACTCACCATTTATATTGTCGTTATTTGTGACATTTATCGTCATACCAGCAATACCATGAATGGATTTTTCTTTGCAGTATTCTAAGAAATGGGGGATTGCACTTAGACTATGCACATCTGTTAGCGCGGCTGCCGGCGCGCCAGACTTTACGGCGAAATCCACAATGTCTCGGTAATCTTGAAGAGAACGACCGAGTGAATTCTTACTTCTAGTTATTAGTGGCAGCATAAAATATCCATATTTTGCATTCCTATCTATATCATATCACATTACAGTGCCCCCTTTAACCAAAATGAAATCATTCGCTCTTCAAAAAAAATATAAAAGCAACAAATTTAAATGTGATGTTTTTCCCAAATCGTCTTCGGCTTTCGTAGTTGATCGGTGGCCAATGTAATTTATTGTATAAATCGGATTTTGTTGTTGATTGCAAGGTTCAAATACCCTATAATTTAAAACGTGGGGCAACGACATTCATAGCCGAACTCAGCGGCATCACTGAGAAGAAGAGGAATCTAGCGTGGAAAAACATACATCTATCGAGTCTACAAAAAATCAAATGTTTAGTGTCGAGTTCGATGGTGAACATTATCGAACTGTTTATCCTGAGCCTTTATCTGAATTGTGTAATTCGTTTCACGATGAAACAAGCGCATGGGCGGATTTGGTTATGAATAGAGTTGGTCACACACACGGAGAAAAGTGGACACTTCATGGCATGACAGACGCTGCTCACCTACTTTGGGATTTGTTGGGCGATACACCTATCGATGAATGCGAATGTTTAGATGAGCCTTTTTTGCACTTTGAGAAAGGCACTGACCGATTCGATGTGTGGCATTGGTTTGAAGAATACTTTGGCTTATCGATAAAGGAAGAATTCGCAACGAATGTTAAAGAAAACCAGACCTCAGCTCGTTGCGAACAAGGCATTGGTGAAGCATTTTCCCCTGTCGATACCGTTACTGATTAAAAACAATGACAAATATTTTGAATTGGCCTGACTACAATGTGTTCAACGTAGTAGAACTTGAACATGATTATCAAGTGCAGGCAGCGGTTGCCAAACAACCAACGCACTGCCCTCGCTGTCATCATACTGAAATCGTTGGCTTTGGCCGCCGCGACGAGTTGATCTTGGATACTCCTCATCACGGTAAGCGAACTTGCATCATACTCAATCGTCGTCGCTATCGCTGCCAGTCCTGCAGGCAGACATTTATGGAACAGGTACCACATAAAGACGAGAAGCGGCAGATGACTCATCGGCTGGTTCAGTACATCGAGCGTGAGAGTCTCCGCTGCACGTTCTCCGCTGTGGCCGAGGATGTAGGTGTCGATGAAAAGACCATTCGCAATATATTCAACGATTACTATGAGCGGCTGGAAAAAACGCTAAAATTCGAGACGCCTCAATGGCTAGGTATCGACAGGATCCACATCATCAAACCCCGCTGCGTGATCACCAATGTTGAGCAGCAGACTATTATTGATATACTGGATAACCACAACAAAACTACAGTGAAACGCTACCTGAGTAAGCGAAAAGATTGTGAACAGGTGCGCTACGTGGCAATGGATATGTGTCGAGCTGACCGCGATGCTGTCGCAACCATGATCCCCGACGCCACCGTGATCATCGACAAATTCCACGTTGTCAGGATGGCAAACGAATCTTTGGAACGCGCTCGCAAAGCCATCAGAAGCGCTCTGACAGCGCAGCAACGGCGCGGGTTGATGCGAGATAGGTTTGTCTTGCTGAAACGCCGTCACGAGATGACTGACACCGAACACATGCGATTCTCAGGCTGGACACTTAACTATCCAGAGATCGGCCACGCTTACTATCTGAAAGAGGCTTTTTTTGCGATATGGGACTGCAAAACTCGGCACCAAGCTGAGGACGCGTATTACGCATGGCTTCGGCAGATAACCCCAGAAATGAAGGTGCATTTTGATCCCTTGGTCAAGGCCGTCGGGAACTGGCACGATGAAATTTTCGCCTACTTCGACCGCCCTATTGTCAACGCTTACACCGAGAGCATGAACAGTCTGAACCGTGTTATAAATCTCACGGGGCGTGGTTACAGCTTTGAAGCGTTGAGAGCCAAATTTCTGTTTACCGAGGGATTTCAGAAGATCAAAAAGCCCCGCTATCAGCGTCAACGAATACCCGAGGGCGCTATTGTCACGATGCCATTTTACGGCGCGGACATATCAACACTGGTACAAGAAATTGAGGCAGGGCGTCTATAACCTATAATCCGGACAAAGTCTTTTCAGCGATTACCCGAACACCCTAATCCTTCTGATTTGCGTGATAATATCTTTAAGACAAAGAAAGGGATTAGGTATGCCAAAATATGTATCGGAAGGTGTTATTAAACGAACCGTCACGCAACGATTACGTAGACACAATAAAACGGTCGCCCGTCGCGTACGTTTACTGCCAGAAGCGGCATTTTCTCGTCTGACAAATCATCCGCAAACCTCAACCCCCCCTCCGTTTGAGTCAGAACGGGCCGCGCTGGTATTTAAGGCGAAGCATTTCAATGACCGCTACACCAGTTTAAGCAGGCTTTTATCTGGGGATCCCCCTCCATCTCTGGTCGAGATCCAGCGGGTACTAATCGAACGTCTAGCCTCCTCTCAAATAAGGGCTAATTCTCTCCTTTCTTCCGGGCAAGACAGTTCACTTCCCCTTGCAGCTCAACATTTTCTTTCAGTAATTAACCTCCACCATGAGCATAACGAATTGGACGCGCTTCCCTTTTTAGCCAGAAAATTGGGCTCGATTAGTCAACAGGACAATCTGAGTGGGAAAGAAACACAATCCTTCATCCGACGTATCGAAATGTGCTTAGAGGAAGCCGACGAGGTCATTGACGGTGTTGATTTGATGCTAAGCCAACATCCTGATGTCGCGCTTTTTAATTCACCCGGCTCTGCTATCCTCTCGCTGCCAGATGATTGGGCACAATTTTTCAGCCTCAAAACGCTAAAGCGAATTTTTGGGATCGGCGACCATGACCTGATGACAGTGATCAACAACTCTTTTGAGCGAGGGGTAGCCAAAACATTATACTCCTCACCTATCGAACAGACCCTAACAACTGCCGCAGGACTGGCTTTTGCGTTATCAAAAGACCAGCTTGTCTTGAAAGAGCATGATGCCTATGACGCACTGCTCAATTCAGATATAAAAAACAACATTTTTCATCCATTACAAGCGATCAATGAAACCCTTGCGGCACACCAAACAGTTAATGCCGAACTTCCCATGAAGGTCAATCTGGCTGACTTGGACGCCATTAATACACTCAACATTGAGTGTAGAACCGCTCACGATGGGTTGCTCGACAAACAATTTGATTTCTTTTTGACGCTCAACAGTGAGATGTCAGGCGTCTTTTCGACGAGAGGCTCACGGCGTGTTCTGGCGCTCGAAAGTGCCCCTGAGCAAACGCCTTTGCTTTGGCATGTAAGTGATAAAAATAACATTACCCTTGAAATCTCCACATCACAACTTCGAGCTCTAAAAAAAGAAAAAAAAGACATCACCTTCCGACTTGCTCAGCGAGCACCTGGGAATTTCTTTTTTTCACAAACATTGTCAACGAATGCCAGTAAACGCCTTCATGGTCATTCTGAACAGATTGCGTTTCCTGATCCCAATCGAGACAGCCGTACAAAGGCGGTGATGGCGGCAATACAACCATTGAAAGAAAGAGGGTACCTGTCACAACAATACAGCAAATCCTCATGGCACCGCACGCTCAGTCACATCGGCAACCCTGATCATCTGATGCAAGAGGGAACAGACGCATTGGGCCGACTTTTAGACGCGGTTGGGGCCGCGACTTTTATCGACATTCAACTTCACAAGGAAAGTGATTCTGAGACTCTCCCATATCGTGTGTCTCTGTCCTTATTAAGCATACCTCAAGCAGGCCCCAACATACGGAACGTAGAACTCCTCATCACTGATGGTCATAATCTGTCAACAGCGACACTGCAAAACATGAAACTGTCGCTGGCTGAATTCAAAGCGTTAGCCCTGTCTCCTGACGATGCGCAACGCGTGTTGTTGAGAGCGCTTCAAACCGCAGAAAAGCAAGGGGCGGTGCTGTGCGGACTCAGAAACACTAGATCGCTTCTCAGCTCTCTTAGCACTATGATGCCGAGGTTATTTGAGGCCGTCAGTCGATACGCGATCATTGATCCCTTATTACTCACAAAACAACACACATTACCCGCCCGCAGCGATGAGGTAATGCCCCTTTTCTTGAAGCGTAATGGGGGAAAGCCTATTTACTTTTCCGATACCCCAGGCAGTATTTTAGGTATTCGCGGATTACTCTCTGGAGAGACAACGCGGATCCTGTCCAATGATGAAAAATACGCAATGAGCCTTGACGATGAGACGGTGTACATTCATGACTATACCGCCGGCACGCATTTCAAATGGGGAGCACGCAAAGACCTTTCCCTCCTTTTACATTCAAGCCAAATGAAAGCCAACGCTCAGCATGTTAGCGGGGCGCAAGAAGCCATGCTTCAAGACACCAAAGTCAGATATTTGTTAGCTGTATCTAAACCTACAACCCCCATTGAATTAGTCCAATTCATAACAAGTTCGACGTTAATGAACTCACTCGTTCCACAAGCGCAACAAAGTCTGAATACCTTAGAAGCTAACTGGGAAGGATTCCAACGCCGCTTCGACTTTTCATTAAGCCTTTCCGACAACCTTGAAAGACTAAGCCCCCTATTAACGCAAAGCGGCTTGTCTTTATCTCAAACACTGGCGGGTGGCGTTGGTGGACAAAAAGGAAACCGCTTTTTACAGCGCCTCTACAAACAAAGTTCTGCCTATTTCTGGGCTGCAACAACCGGGAAAAAAATCGACACACAAACGCTACTAACAAAAGAAAACCCCGCCCTCCCCCTTTCAGCAAAAGACGCGTCTTTAACGGTTGCTGATGTGCTGCGAGCTAATTTTACCGCATTCCAAACCCGAAACCCCACGCATGTAAATCACCACCAACTCCACCATCATGCAAGCTCCTTGCTTTCACGACTGGAGCCAAACACGGCTAGGCCTCCTTCGAAGGCGATTAACGCCCTCAGTCAGGAATACGGGATCCCGGCCACCTTGATCCGTCAACTGTACAACGCGGCATATCAAGACAAAGAAAAGCAGGCAGCAGCGGGGCTTTTCGATGATTTTATCCCCCGCGCCAATATGATGGATATAGGCGCACCCGGGCCAGCCTTGAGTGCGTGGCTTTTTTCTCTACGGATTACTGATAAGTTACCAGGTAATAACCTCAACGAAAGACTGAAAAAACACATTATTGCGCAGACAGCACGAAGCACGATGCTTTCCCTTCATCGCGTGGTCGCGGAAGAGGCAGTGGTTGTCACCACCCCTTTCACTACATCGAAGCAATTAGATTGTCATATTGTCGGAACAAATGGGCCTGTCATGCCTGATATCCCCGTGAACGACATCGAGACCGTGGCCACCCTCATGCACTTACAAAACGGGGCGGCTCAAATCAAGGAGATGGATCTTCCTGAACGCGTTATTAATGAAGTTGAAGAACTTTTTTTGAACACTCTGCGATCCCCAAAAAATAACGCGGCTCTCCAACGCGTCAACGACTACCTAACAACGCATGGTGTAGAGGCGGAATTCAGACCCAACGATGCCGCGCTACAACGGTTTGGTGAAACACTACTGATCGCGGCTGTCACAGGAGGTTCCCCTCCCCCCTTTAACCGACACTTCAATGAAGCCGAACTCGCCATGGTCAAACAAAAGGCGCAAGATACCGTTCGCCTGCTTGGCCCGTTAGGGTTGGTTGAATCCACACAGGCATCCAGCCAAAAGATATCGGATTTAACAGATAACGCCGCCTTACAGTTTAAGATTTCTTCGTTTCTTTTGTCACATGTCAAAAAAGACAAACGGGGGTTCCTTTCTGATGATAAAACAACTTTAAAAGGGCGGCATATCGAGCGGTCTCGCGAACTTGGCATCCCGTTCTTCTTAACCGATACCGTTCAGGTTACTCGTGCACTCCTTCATGCGCTTTACGAACACCTCCCCCCTGGCACCCGCATGGAACTGACACATTTCATTGAGCAGCAAGAAATGCCAAAGCAAGGGTCGGAAGCAAAGCGCATTTATCAGGAGATCCTGAACGTGTTTAGATTGCCGCCCAACCTCATCTCACGAGAAGGGCCGGTTGCCCGTTTGTCAGGAAGCTTCGAGGTCAAGAACATCTCACCCATTGAAAGCCTGATGGACTCCCCCTCACATGCTCGCCTTTTAGAAGGAGCAACCCCGCCTTCGTTTTGCGAAGAGAAAAGGCAAGCATCAATATTAGGTCGAGACATGAGATATGCTTGAGTATAAGCAAGACTTTGTTAAGTATACCTCTTTATACATAAAAGAGATTTTTCTTGAACTTGACGTTTTGCTTACAGTATAGAATGACGATAAACTTATCATTATTAGCGCTACTCAACATACTTACATGTAATTTATGATGGCTAAAGGCTACATATAGCTCGAAACCTTTGTTTTTGTTGCTTATGAAAAGTTCTCGCAAAGCTATTTTTAGTGAAAACCGCCTTTCATAGAAATGTAAGTCATTGTATATAATAACCTAATATTCGTATTCGTCTTATTTCTAGGCATTTGTTCGATGTTGTTCGTAATTTAATGTCATACATATATTCTTTTACTTTAGTTTAGTATGCCTGACATTTTTTTGACAGTATCCGCCAAAAAAGCGGACAGAAAACTTCTGTTTTATGTGTCTAACCATATTTTTGCGACGAAGTTCGCTTTATCGTTAATTACAGCGTTTTATGCTTGATGATCGTGTGGCGCTTTGCTATGATATTTTGGTCGATGTGATGCAGAGGGCGTCAAGAAGTTATAAGATCAATTCTTCATGCAAAAAAAACCACGGACAAGGTTTCCATCCGACGCTTATTCTAAACCGGCATTGCCGGTTTTTTCTTGCTCGCGCTCAATTAATTCAGCTTTGGACAACAAAGTCTTGTAAAGAAAAACCTTGCTCTTCCATGTACACCTGTAAACGACGTAGCGCTTTATTTTCTAACTGCCTGACACGCTCTGCTGAAACAGAATTCGATAAAGATTTACCAACATCTCCTAACGACATCTCTTTTTCAAAGCGCAAAGAAATAATGGCCCTTTCTCTGGCTGTCAGCACCTCCTTAAGCACTTGGTTAAGCGTACTTTGCATCATGCGCTCCTGGGTAACCAGCACCTCACAGGAGCCGTTATTGTCTGTTAGCACATCATGCCATTCTGGCGAGGTATCACTGCCTCCCAAAGGGACGTCGACAGAGACTTCTACGGGGTTTAGTGATGCGATATCATCGTAATGCTCTTGGGAAAGACCTAGTGACTCCATGACAAGTTCTGATGAGGGTTTTCCCTCAGAACAGGAATCCAAGAGTCGACGATAAGCCGCGTAGCGTTTCTGGATATGGATAGGCAAACGCACCGTCCTCGCGTTATTCTGCAAGCACTTTTGAACGTGATCACGTATCCACCAGACGGCGTAGGTAGAAAGGCGAAACCCTTTTTCTTGGTCATACCTCTCCACGGCATGTACTAATCCGACATTGCCTTCAGCAATCAGATCGATAAGTTCCACTCGACTATCATGATTGTACTTTTTGGCAATATTAACCACGAGCCTAGCGTTGGCATGTACCAGGCGTAAGAAGGCTTCTCTGTCGCCCTTTTTAAACCGACAAAATAACTCCCTCTCTTCCTCTGCAGAAAGTAACGGCGTCTTAAGCGCGGTGGATAGATACTGTTCCAATGCTGAACCGTACTGTCCCACATGGCCCTTCCCACTTTCCTTTTCCCTGTCATAAAGCAATGCACCTTCATTATCGGGGGCGAAGGCTCTTTTCATCGCAACATCCTTTTGCTGTTTTTTATACACGTCACTCCGAACGTGAGTTATTGTTTTTTATACTATCACACAAAATAAAATTGGCTTTTTGCAACGTTTCACAGGAGGATCAGAGCTCGAAATCATCAAAATCTGTTACTGTTACCTCAGCGTCAATCTGACCAACGAGATAACTTTGTATTTCTGCCTCTTGTGGCGCAATTTGTACGTTGTCAGAATTGAGATAGTTATTCATCCACGGTAGTGGATTGGTTTTCACAGAAAAAGGCGACACCAACCCTATCGCTTTCATTCTCATATTTGCGATGTACTCGACATATTCACAAAGGATCTGCTGGTTCAGCCCTATCATTGAACCATTTTTGAATAGATACTTGGCCCATTCTTTCTCCTGATTCGCTGCGTTGATGAAGATTTGGCTGGCTTCATCTTTCAACTCTTCTGCAATTTCAGCCATTTCAGGATCATCTTTACCGTGTGCCCACAAATTAATAATGTGTTGCGTAGAAGACAAATGTAAATTTTCGTCCCTGGCAATCAAACGCAATAACTTCGCATTGCCTTCCATTAACTTTCGTTCACAAAAAGCGAAGGTACAGGCAAATGACACGTAGAATCTAATGGCTTCAAGCGCATTAACCGAGTGCATGCACAAGTAAAGTTTTTTCTTTAGTTCGCGTACATTGACGATATAGCTTTTACCATCAACGTCGAAGACGCCCTCACCTTGCGTCTGATAGAGCTGCGTTGCAAAAATCAGATCATCATAGTAGCGAGAAACGTCTGCTGCACGTTTTTGAATCTCTGAATTTTCAACGATATCATCAAAAACCGGGCTAGGGTCCGAGAAAACATTGCGCAATATATGGGTATAAGATCTACTATGAATCGTCTCGAAAAATGACCAGGTTTCAATCCATGTTTCAAGTTCAGGAATTGAAACTATTGGCAAGAACGCAATGTTAGGGCTGCGTCCTTGCACAGAATCCAATAACGTCTGATATTTGAGATTTGAAATAAAGATGTGCTTCTCTGATTCCGTCAACGTCTGAAAATCAACACGGTCACGCGATACGTCTACTTCTTCTGGCCGCCAAAAGAAACTAATTTGTTTCTCTGTCATTTTCTCGAAGATTTGATGTTTTTGCTGATCAAAGCGAGCAACATTGACAGAATGACCGAAAAACATGGGCTCTTTGAGTTGATCATTTTTTTCTTGGTTAAAAACACTGAATTTCATTTTTTTTACTCAATTAAGGTGTTCGGATGACACGGTTCGCTTTCGATTCTAAGGCCGTACACAGCCATCCTTTCCTGATTTAAAGGTAAACCCTGACAACACCTTTGAACAGGGCTTACCGCGCTAGGTGTATGGTCCAGTTCCTATATTTTGTTATATCCGGCAGCTTCCACCACTACATCCGCCTTCATCGGCGTCCTCCACAGCGACCTTCCTGCCCGCGAATGCACCATCAGAATTTCCATCTCGCGTGTTGTGGTAATACAGTGTTTTTACCCCTAATTTATAACTGGTCAACACATCAGAAAGAAGCACTTTCATCGGCACTTTTCCATCTGGAAACTTACTGGGGTCATAATTGGTGTTTGCCGATATAGTTTGATCTATAAACTTCTGAATAATCCCGACCAATTCCAAGTATCCCTTATTGTCTGGGATCTCCCAGAGCAATTCGTATTTATCCGCAAGGGTTTTGATTTCCGGAACCAATTGGCGCAAGGTACCGTCTTTGCTCGATTTTACAGTCATCAATCCCCGAGGCGGCTCAATACCGTTTGTTTCATTCGATATTTGAGATGAGGTTTCTGAGGGCATAATGGCCGTTAACGTGGAGTTGCGCAGGCCATATTGGAGAATGTCGGAACGGAGGGCTTCCCAATCACACAGGAGCCTCGCATCTGGCACAACACTATCAATTTCTTTTTTATACGTGTCGATAGGCAAAACGCCTTGAGAATAACTCGTTTCATGGAAGAGAGGGCATTTACCCCGTTCTTTTGCAAGGGCTACCGAGGCTTTTAACAAGTTATACTGAATGGACTCAAACAATCGATGTGTTTCAACGTTCGCACTACCGTCGCTATAGCGTAATCCACGCTTGGCCAAATAATGTGCAAATCCAATCACTCCCACACCGAGTGTCCGGCGGTTTTTAGACGCTAATTCCGCGGCAATTAGAGGGTAGTCTTGATAGTCAAGTAAGTTGTCCAACGCTCGCACTGCCAGTTCTGCTAATTCGGGAACCTCATCTAAGCTGTCGATTTTTCCTAAATTAAATGCCGAAAGCGTACATAAAGCTATTTCCCCATTTTTATCATAGGTATGCTGGAGAGGTTTTGTGGGTAAGGCGATTTCTAAACACAGGTTACTTTGACGTATCGGGGCCAACTCAGAAATGAATGGACTATGGGTATTGCAATGGTCAACATTTTGCAAGTATATGCGGCCGGTCGAAGCACGCTCCTGCATGAATAAACTAAACAGCTCTATCGCTTTGACCTTTTTCTTTCTTATTGTATCGTCTTGTTCATACGCACAATACAAAGCCTTAAATTTATCTTGATCTTCGAAGAACGCATCATAAAGGCCTGGCACATCTGAGGGGCTAAAAAGTGTAATGTCCCCCCCTGTCATCAAACGATGATACATTAATTTGTTAAACTGGACGGCGTAGTCCATGTGACGCACACGGTTCTCATCAACACCGCGATTGTTTTTCAGTACGATGAGGGACTCGACTTCCAAGTGCCAGACCGGGTAAAACACCGTAGCAGCACCACCTCGAACACCGCCTTGGGAACAACTTTTTACTGCGGTTTGGAAATGTTTGTAAAACGGAATACAACCGGTATGAAAGGCCTCACCCCCCCGAATACTGCTCCCAAGAGCTCTTATTCGCCCTGCGTTAATCCCGATACCGGCGCGTTGGCTGACGTATTTCACGATAGCACTTGATGTTGCGTTAATCGAATCTAAACTGTCTCCCGCTTCCACTAATACACAGGAACTAAATTGCCGTGTAGGGGTTCGCACGCCGGCCATGATAGGCGTGGGGAGTGAAAGCTGCCCTGTTGACGTCGCGTCATAGAAACGACGGACACAATCCATACGGTTCGTCTTTTCTTCTTTTGAAAACAGTCCCGCAGCCACCAGCATATATAAAATTTGAGGACTTTCATAAATCTGACCGGTAGTCCGGTTCTGTGCAAGGTACTTCCCTTCAAATTGTTTTACTGCAGCATATTGATAGTCCAGGTCCCGGTCATGCTGAATCCAATGTTCCATTTGCTCGAATTCATCTTGACTGTAATCTTCAATTAAATGCGTGTCATATACCCCACTCTTCACCATCTTGACAGTATGTTCAAAAAGGGGCGGCGGCGTAAATGTACCGAACGCTTTTTTACGTAGATTAAAAATCGCTAAACGGGCGGCTAATAGGGCATTATCTGGTATTTCTTCCGAAATAAGATCGGCTGCCGACTTAATCAGTGTTTCATGTATTTCTGTGGTTGGCATACCCTCGTAAAACTGAATCCCCGCATTGATTTCTACTTGCGAAATAGAAACCCCTTCTAGCCCTTCAGCAGCCCATGTAACAACTCTGTGAATCTTATCTAAATCAATGGGTTCTTTAACGCCCTGCTTTTTACCGTTTTCTCTTTTTGTAACGTTTATTACACCCGTTAGCTTTTCCATCATAACCTACCCACATTTATGTGATATCAATATATTGCGTCTTTGGGTGTGAACCACCACAACATGGTGTACCCTCGCCAGAATTTTTCTAATTCCGCGAATTGACACTCGAATTTCTAATTTCATCAAAACATCTTTTTTTATAATATCACGCATCATGATTTTTGTTGTAGGTAATTCATCTTAACGGAAGGGAAAGTGCGTCTTTGGCGCTCAATATAGACTGTCCTTCGGGTGTAAACGATAGAAGATGGAGCATTTCTCTTATGATAATAAAGGGGAGGACGTTACTGACTATGACTCGTATAAATGGCAGTGCCTCTCATACTCATTATCGAGATATTCCATCCTCACCCTGCACTTTACATTAGTTTTTTGTTACTCAGCGCATCTTTGTTTATTCGAGTAAAAGGAATCATATTGACGTCAGGTTTTGCACAAAATTAATACGTTTCTCGGGCATGTGAATGATACGTCTTAATCACCAAACAGCAAAACGGCAGAAAAAAGCTTTATTTTATTCACTTTTTTAAAAACCTATAAACCAAACAAAAATGACACTATTTTGTAAATTGAATAGGGGCTGCAACCAGGTGGTCGAATTATTTTATCATATAAATAATTTATTTTTGCACCATCAAAAAAAATATCTCTTTTTTTTCTCGGTCTTTTCTGGTAATAAACCCATCTCAGATTGGGAAATTACGGAGAATGTGAAATGAAAAGAGCACAACCTTTAACTCTCGGTGAAAAACACTTTCCCTCACTGACTGCAGCGGCACAACATTTCAATATGTCCGTAAGTACGGTTAGCCGTCGGCACAGTAAGGGGGAATCTTACGCTGAAATATTTGGCGTTCAAGATCCGATGGGAACAAAAGGGAAAGCTCAAGGAAGAGCAAAGAGCATTAAAGTTGGAGAAACTGTCTTTAGCAGTATCGCCGCGTTCGCTCGTCATTACAACATGGATCCCGCAAAAGTCAGGGTAAGACTACACAATGGGGACACCCCAGAAGAGATCCTTGCCTCGGCCGAACAACACGCACCAACGGTTTATAAAATCGATGGACAGACGTTCTCGTCAGTAAAAGCGTTGGCAAGGCACTACAAAATGAACCCTAAAAAGGTTCAGGAAAATTTAGATAAAGGCCTATCGATTGCGCAAGCGGTCGGGATCTCCTTTGTCCCGCATACGCAATCCAGCAACACCATGAGCATGGTGATTGACAACAATGCCTACTTTAGCCTTGACGAGATCATCAATGCGTTCAACCTGGACAAACGTAAGCTAATAAACCTTATTGCCGAACAGCATACGTTCCAAGACGCCGTCGACATCCTTCGAAAGTCAGATGAAACCCAGGCTTCCGCAGTCGATGAAGAACAAGAACCTTTTGAACTCAAACAACAAGCCACGAAAAAGAAAGGCTCTCGGACGCCTGTCGAGGCAACAGCAGCTCGCAGTCAACCGATAACCTGCGATGGGAAAGTCTACCCATCGCAGCGAGAATTAGCTCGGTCCTTTGGGGTAAGTCCCCACGCGTTACGCTATGCACTTAAAAGTGGAAAGACGCCAGAAGAGGCCGTGGGACTCGTCGCGCCCTCACCTGCCGCACGTAAAAACAATCACCATAACGCAAAGCCTATTCATTATCAGGGGGTTGAGTACGGCTCAATCCGCGAGTTTGCTGATACATTCAATGTGCCTGTAGCAAGCGTAAGGTATCGCCTCAGTAAAGGTGAAAATGTTGATGACATCCTTACCTCGCATACCCAAAAAGTAAAACCGAAATTAAAGGACAAAGTCGACGTCGTTCCTGGTGCCGGCCCCCAATCCGTTTTTTATCGAGGTAAAGAATATCGCTCCATCCGCGCATTTGCTCGACAATTCGATTGCGATGCTGCGCAGGTACGGTATCGTCTTAAAAAAGGCTGGACACCGGGGCAAGCCATTGGCCGTGAGGAAGCCCCAAAGAAAGCTAAGAGTTCTAACGACAATATGGTCAACATCACGCAGATGATGCCCGTAACGGTCAAAAACACCGTCTACCACACAGCCAAAGCACTCGCCGAAGGATTTGGGTTAAAACCCTCTGTTGTTGCTGGTCGCCTACGGAATGGTTGGTCTCCAGAAGCCGCTGTTGAACTCATCCCTCACCGAGTCGGGAAATCCAGCGCTTTCTTGCGCGTTGCCAATAAAACGTTCAATAATGCGCGTGAACTTGCCGAAGCCTACAATGCGCCTTACCGGACGGTCCAGTACCGTCTGAGTCAAGGTGCATCTGCGCCTGAAGCGGTTGGTCTAAAAGAATGGAAAGGTAAGCCTCATCGTGGACAACCTGTCCACTTCAAAGGGGTTGAATATGCCAGCAAAAAAGAGATCGCCGAAGCCTTTGGTGTCGACTACAACAAATTTTTAAGCAGGACAGCCCGTGGATGGTCTGTAGAAAAAGCGCTTGATAACCCGAGCCTCGAACTCGACACTGTAGAGAACGCAGAGGCGACAGAAAAGGAAAGACAAAAAACTGCGACTAAAAAAGCGAAGGGCGCAACAATGAAAAAGGCTCCTGCGGTTTCTCGTAAACCCAAGAAGGCGAAGCTCGCTGACAGTAAACCTCAAAAAGGGGGGAGTGTTCGATTGGATAGCCCTATCTCTATGGGCCGGCTTAAGTTTGAAAATGTGATTGACTTCTCCGATAAGCTTGGACTGGATCCTCACTTGGTCGCCAACAGGTTGGCCGCTAACTGGACGCCAGAACAAATTGCTGGACTTAAACCTGCTCCCTGAGCCACCCCGACACAAACAAGCGTGTTGACGCTTGTTTGTGTTATCGCCTTACTGGTCGTCTTTAAGTTCCTTTTCACCGTGGATACGCAGGTATATTTCCTCGCGATGGACGGCCACGTCCCTTGGTGCATTAACACCAATACGGATTTGATTTCCTTTTACGCCTAACACGGTTACCGTAACATCGTCACCAATTATTAAAGTTTCACCCACTCTCCTGGTTAGGATCAACATAAATCTTATCTCCTTGTTCTACTCTTAACTTGAAAATCGCCACTGCACTCATCACAAATGTCCTAGCGTTACCTACTCATTATACGTTTAAAACGTCAAATTTCGATGGCAAAGTTAATTTTGTATCCCTGTGATATAATGCTCATTCAGAGTCGAATCAAAAAGAGCTTTATTTTTATAATGAAAACACACGGCATTACGCGTATAGAGAACCATCATAAGAAAGCCTTTTGCGAAGCCATTAATGGAAACTTTGCCTGGTTTTATGATGAATTTAACAATGGCTTTCGAGAAACAATTTGTAGCGCCGGGAAACAACCTGAAAACTGCTTCCCAACGCTAAGGGAGGCCCAAAAGTACGCGCACATCGCTTTTATCGAACAAGCCCGATGTGACATTAAAAACAACCAGCCCCTCCTTAACTCATGGTTAGGTATCTACCGCTTATATATCACGCGCAATATTGGTTCGAAAAAACAAAAAGAGGCCATCGAAAGCTTCCTTTCATCGCTTGCAAAGAGACAGCTTGATGCTTCGTTGTCTATAGACGAATTTTTAGAGACCAGGTCAATCGACCCTGTCCCAGCGATTGTTAAGACATCCCCCCTACTCCATCTTGGCGATGAACTCTTTCGGGTTAACGCTCGCCAATTGTTTTCACTCAAGAAGCTTATGATCGAGAAACTGACTATTACAGCGTGCGACATCATTAATAACGAAGGCTTTTCTCACGCGGATGGCGCGGATTTCCTTACCAATTACACTTGTGATACCGGGTTTACTTTCTCAACACAAGACGGGGTTAACGAGGATGTCGTTCTGTTAAAAAGAGACGAAATGCTATTTCGGAATGAAGACGTGCTTCGGCAGTATATAGAAGAGGTGAGGCTGGCGTTTACGGTAGAGGTTAAAAACGGTGATTGGGGGGCTTTAAATGCTTGGACGGTAAATCAGTCCGTCGGGTAAATGTGCTTGCACCGTGTGGGAGTTAACCGTACAAGGGATGCTGTCTATTACGTTAACTGTCGCATTAAGACTATCTTCCGCATACGTTTTTGCCATAAACGTCTTTCCTGATGTGAAATCATAACCTAGAACGGTAAAGGGGTAGCCCTCTTCTGTGGGAAGTGTTGATTTGTGTCCATGATCAATCAATATATGCGTGTACATCAACAATTCTTGCTCCGTAAAAACATCTCCATCTAAAACTTTCCGTGTTATTTCAGCAAACACAGAGTCTTCGAGCGAAGCCGTACTAAGGGCCATTAAAAACCTCTACATTCTCTTTTCATCACACAAGCATCATGTAATTTCGTTCATACATAGATTTTATCATAAAAAAGGACTTTTCAGATTATGCTTGAAATTAACTTTAAAAACATCGTTTTTGTTGGATTCTATGCGGCATTCTGAATAACAATTACGAATAAACTTTAACTGCCGTGACATGTTCGTAGGAAGCTCAGAGAGATGTTTGGCTGGAATAAAGGAGCTGCTTTTCGTCTTCGATCTTGTAAAGTCATAGTCGGCAGGGAGGAATATCATGCATTTTAAGTTCCCCCATAACAAAATACTTCGAGAAGTACCATACCTTTGTATGAGTTAATATACGTAAAACGCAACTTAAACCTCACTTCGCCGAAGTAAGTGACGTGACATCTGCAGATCCTTTTGGAATAAATACAATATCAACCCGCCGGTTCTCCGTGGCTTCATCACCATATATCTTTATGGCTTTAGGGCGATTTTCACCCCAAGCTTGTCCCCATGTATCCTTTTTGTCGACATTGTGATTAAGAATTAAATATTCTCTCACCCTTTTTAAACGCATGATACTTAAATCATGATTATAATTGGCGTCACCAATGAGAGATGTGTGCGCATGCAATTGAATGTGAAAGTGGGAAATGTCTTTAATGCTACCGACAACATTATCCATCAACTGTTTTGCCTCAGCATCGAGATGTGATGAGTTGTGGTTAAAGTAGACACTCATGATCGACGCGTTCGCTGGGAGTGTCTCCTCGGTGCGGGCATCTGTCAAGTAAACATCCACTCCACCTTGGAGTGGCCACAACTCATCTAACCTATATTTTGGTGCATCGCGCAAAGGCATGAGCTTAACGCAAATATCCCACCGGGTTTGTCGCCCTTCACCAACCGCAGTCTCCCCTCGCTCCGCACTATGCAAAGGCGCGCCGTCGCACTCGCTGGAAAGGTACATTTTTACGGCGTAACTCCGGCCGTCATTCAAGGATATGTTAGCAAAGGGGGACAATGAGCTTTTTAAACGGTATGGACGAGCATTGGGCTCACAATTAACGGTCATCTCTCCAGAGATTTGATCAGGGCCTGTCCTGTGCGTTAAAACGGCCGTACGGTCAAAAGTGCACCCCTGGACTGAGGGCTCCAAGCCCAACTGTATACGATTCGCCTCAACCGAGTCTCCCGCGTAAGCATTACTCGCCAGACTTAAAATCATCAAATGTACTAGATTCAACATTATTTTCAAAGCCAACTCCTTTTTGCTTTACGAAAATTGTATATCAATTATACCTTTTTTTACAAAGAGTAAAAAATAAACATCACCACCCGCGAAATTGTGGGAGAGGAAGAAAGTTGATTCCCTTTTCAGGAAGTGTAGGCAAAGGGAAAAGCGATGCCTCGCTGTCATCGATAATGAAGCAAAGTGCGCAGAAAGCGATTAAAGCAATCGGCAAGTTTGCGAGCAATACACGAACGCCTTATATAATCAATTTGAGCTTTAATGTTCCACAAAATAATGTAATAATACTAGCGAAAAAACAAGAATTGACGAGGAGCGGTATGAAAAACAACTATGTTAGCGTTTGGGGGCTCGATGGGGCATCAAAAACTACCAGCATCCAACATGTAGCTTCGGTATTTGAAAAGAATGGCTACCCAACAACCATTACGAGGAAACCAGGCGGAACCCCTTTGGCGGAAGAGGTTCGGAATCTACACAAAAGGACGTGGGACGAGCGTGTCACACCGTTTTCTGAATTAATGCTCATGATGACCACGTTCAATCAACTCTCAGAAAACGTCATAGTACCCAGTCTGAATAAAGGAAATTCAGTTATTGAGGATCGTGGGTGGGGATGCACGTTTGCCTATCAAATCTTCGAAAGGCAACCCGAACTTGAGTCGACGTTCTTTTCTTTGATTGCCGGTGCGTACCAGCACGTTCTCCCCGAAAAAATACTCTTTTTGGACGTTGAGCCAGAAGAAGGGCTTCGCCGTTCCTCCCGCCGAGGCGCACTTGATCGTCTGGAGCAACAACACATCGACTTCTTTTATCGCGCACGGCGAGGGTACCAAGAGTTAGCGCGGCGCTTCCCGGACCAAATCCATACTGTCGATGCAAACGAAGATGTGGAGTCTGTACAAAAAAGCGTGACGGCGTGGGCAAACTCCGTGATAAAATAACAACACAAGAAAGCATGGACGCTTCTGCAGCCAAACAAGGATTGTTAATATGCTACAACCCACCTATTTTTATGTGATTGCATCACACCACACCCTCGATTGGGATGACCCAGAGCCTCCCGCACCGCGGTTAAATCCGAAGTCATGATCAACAACACATTGAGACAGCGAACCAGTCAACTGCTTCCAGCAGCAAGTCCAGGACACGTTACCGTTCTTGACGGTTGGCGCGGATGCGCAGTTGGGTTTGTACTTATCAGTCACTTTTTTAATATCAAGGCGCTTTCTCTCGGCTCCCTCGGCGTTAACTTCTTTTTCGCACTGTCTGGACTGTTGATGGCCAACATCCTTTTTGTAAAACGTGTTCCACTGCTTGCCTTTTACCAGCACCGACTCGCACGGGTTTTTCCGGTCTTTTTAGTGTTCGTTACGGGCCTTTATAGTATCGGGGGTCTATTACATTCTCAGGAAAGTACCCACTACCTTGCAACCATCACCTTTTTGCGTAGCTATATCGGCGATGTCGGTATTTGGCAAGCTGACCTTCCTATTGGCCACCTTTGGTCTTTAAACGTCGAAGAGCATGCCTATCTTTTGCTCGGAGGCTTGGCGCTGTTCGTACGTAGTCGTCGTTTTGCCGGATTGCTCCTTATCACGATAGGTGCGCTGAGCATTGCCACGTCGTTGTATTACCAGCTTCACGAGTCTCAATACCTTTTATTACACCCATCACTGCATCAACGAACAGAGGCTAACCTTGCCTGTCTCATGTTCGCCGGCGGGTACGGTCTAAACAAAGTCTCTTTGAAGAGCCGCTTTCACTTCCTACCTATACTTACACTGATTTGTGGGATCTTATGCTATTCGGATTTCGCCCCATGGCATGCACCGATAACCTTGTCGCCCTGCTTCTTTGCTTTTTCTGTCGTCCACCTTAACGAAACTTCTCTTTGGGCGAAAAATATCTTTAACTTCCCCCCTTTACGACTGCTCGGATTGTGGTCTTTTTCCCTATACCTCTGGCAACAGCCCTTTTACCACATCGTCATTGATATGGAGTTTAATCTGGTCTATTCCATCGCAGGATTACTGCTTTCTTTTTGTGTTGGAGTGTTGTCGTTTTATTACCTTGAACGTCCATTACGACGAGTCATCAACAATATTGACATCAAAAGGCATTTTTTTCGGTAATCACACACCACATTGTTTTATTTGCAAAGCACAATTACAGTTAAAACTTTGTTATTTTGCTGGGT
The DNA here is from genome assembly GCF_036697315.1 of Alteromonas sp. 14N.309.X.WAT.G.H12. Taxonomy (NCBI): domain Bacteria; kingdom Pseudomonadati; phylum Pseudomonadota; class Gammaproteobacteria; order Alteromonadales; family Alteromonadaceae; genus Alteromonas; species Alteromonas sp. 14N.309.X.WAT.G.H12. Next base: position 114,395 of record NZ_JBAHZB010000001.1, on the reverse strand, counting down.
TTTCGTTTCCATGGCGTTTTGTAAAGCTATGAAGCACTTGATATCCCGTTAATTTTTTTTATATTAAAAATACAGTTGTGATAAAATGCTTTCACGTATGGTATTTGTAAATTTAGTGTAACCGTAGTTAGGCAAGCTTCTTGATAAGCTTTGATGGAGACATTGTGACCCATATTAAAATAGTCTGCGATGCCTCTTACGATCATAATTTATGGTTCTCAGGTTATGCTGGCATTATAAATATAAAAAAAACACCGGCTGATTCGAGCAAAGGACTCCCCGTCGATACCCAAACTTTCACCTACCAAGGGGTTGCGGCCGAACAATCCAAAAGCCAAGAAGGGGAAACCCTTGCCGTCCTTGCTGGACTCCGCCAGTTGGCCCAGCGACAACGACGGGAAAGTGGCGAAACATACATTGGTTGTACTATTGACATCTATACAGACTGTCAAGGTAGCCGCGACCGTTTTTATAACTTCACCCCCAGACCCCCCCTCAATCGAAATGATGCTGAATATTATTACATTAAAGAGGTTTACGATCTTATTGCGAAATATGACTGGCGGGTCAAAATACATCACGTTGATGCGCACATTCCGGATCTTCATGCCAATGTCATTCAGAAACTCAACAATAAAGTCGATGAAAGAGCGAATAATGCCCGCACCAAAGCAATCAAAATGATGCTTAATCCGCACGAGCATGGCGAGGTCAGTAATCGCGTAGCCGTACTGGTACCGAAAGACCCCATCAACATCAATGAACGAAACGCGTGGAGCCGCCTCGCCTACCACTTGGCTGAAAAAGGAAAAAAGATACATTTTTACACGGATGGTGACCATGAGAACCACCCTTTCCTTCTTGCGTTAGAAGACTTTTCGTTGATGCACCGAGAGGAGCTCTCGGCTATAGTCAAAATCTGTAATTACACCCCCGACTTCTTAAGTGATCCCCTCAACAAACGTGAGTTGACGATCATTCGCCACCATATGAAAATGCGGAACTTTGATACCAGCGTTGAGTTTACCAATTCTGAAGTGCACCTTCGGGCTGCGTTGGCCAGCCGGATCATTTTTGGGGATCCGACACCGTCAATTGTGCATTCTAATTTCTCTGGCAGAAAACATTCAGCGGTTGACGCTGTCTACGATTTAATGGATGTCCTCAAACCGGACGAGCATCGATTCCCAAACAGTGTGCAAGGCTGGCTCCACACCTTTCTCACCTATGTAAACATTCCCTTAGAAGAAGGGCTTCGAGCTGCGTTTAAACGAGAGCGACTAAAAGCGGTGGTCAGCCCCGAAACGACCTTCTCTACCAGAGAGGAAGCGAAGACACCGGTTGGTCCCAAAGGAAGTACTGACTATATTCCCTATGCCGATGAAGAGTTACTGAGTGCTTTCTTAGAGATTTACGAAACTAACATCCCTGCGTTGAAGAATCGGGAACTCACATACAATCAATTGGCCAGGATCTTTTTGCTCGAATACAGAGAGCACGGTCATACGTTTCCGACATACGCTGAAGCATCTATTGAACGGTTTGTTTATGCCGCCCCAAAAAAAGACCCAAAGAAATTTGTGAATCGGGTACTTAAACAAATCCGGAAGCTATCACCCAAACCTAACGACCCCTCGCCGGAGGCAATGATGCCTCGCAGGCAAACGCCGGTAAAAAAAAAACCGCTGTTCCGCAAGTCTTAATTTCGTTTTCGCCTCAACTCAGGTTCTTTCATACGTAAATTCGTTGCCGGTTCTCGATCAGGCAGTGCATATGTGTTCGCCATCCCTGGAGCTCTCTCCCAAAGCGTAAATTCCGGTTCCACCATCCCCGTTCGAATAGCTCGTCTTGTATGGACATCATTCTGCGGACTGTTAATCAAGAGCTTGGCAATTGGCTTTGTTAACGGACGTCCAAACACCGGGACGCCGGCATCTTCCACCTTCGTTATCAATTGTTCACGAGTCAGGCCGACTCCCTCATATTCTTCGAGCACATCTCGGACGTGTTCAATTAACGTATCGAATACGCTTTGTTCCATGGGGTAACGTCGCTGTTCAATAACATCAACCTCAATTTTATGCGTCGCAAACACGACACAAAACGAGTACTCTGTTTTCTGTCCATCTTCATCAAGGTTCACATTCGCGTAGGTGATTTGGTTTACCGATTCCTCGCTCAACTCTCTGATCATCACTTCGTGAAAAAGGCCATTCCACGATTCCATTCCTAACCCTGTATTGTTGACAGCGATTGAGAAGTAGATCTGAACCATCATTTCCCACACGTTGTCGGACTTACTCATTGCGTAATCAACAACGCCCTCGGGGAAACCAAACTCTTCCCTTAAGTGCGACAGTGGAACGGACGCTTGAGTCATAGAAATAACCTCATCTCGCCAATGATCAGCGTCTTCAAAATTACTCGGGATCCCTTCGCATAAATCTAAAGACGGGTATTTCTCTCTAAGGGCCGCGAATTGGTGATCAATGTCATCCTGCGACACCGCCCCCTCCCACAAGGAGTAAATGGCTTCAATGTCATTTTCCAACTCAGACTCATCAACACCTTGTTCCTTGCTTAGCGCATCCCAAAATGCTCCAACGGCATTAACCCAATCACTAACATCAACATTTTCTAACGGGATTTCATTGGCGGGATGTAAACGTTGTTCAGTATACGCGTCTTCTGTATCAAGAGAGAAACCAATCACCGAACCTTCCCCCTCATGACCGCAATAACCTTTAATTTTGTTGTATAGGTCGAGGGACACCTCAGTCATAGGGAAGGCATACACCCCTGGACCATAGGAATCATACCCATTGTTAATATGGCTAATTTCCTGCGGTTTGTTGGGGTCAAGGCGGTAATTAAATAACTTAAATCCAAACATTTCTGGGTATGCTGGCAGAGCATTGCTCCCATGCAATAATTTTAACTTACTCATTCTTTTAACTTAGTGAGGGTAGATTTCTCTTATCATATCACGGAACACTGAATATACCAGAACTTTATAAACAAAAATGTTGTTATCTACCATCAAAAATGTCATTATTATGCTATGATTTATAGAATGATTAATCTGGAACTTTTCTTTGGTGTAAGAGATGCGCCTTATTAGAAACTGTCTCCAAACTATTACTTTTAAAGCTTTTATTGATGCGCGCCAGAAATAATAAAATCGAGAATGATATGCAAAAAAACCAAACAAAAGAATTAAAGAACCTTTCTTATGACGAAGAGCGAGCACTTCTTCGTTTAGCAAAAAAGAAAGACCCGGCAGCAACGGAACGGCTAACGCTCGCTTTTAAGACCCTTGTGAACAACATCGCCGACGCTATGTACGGTTACCAACTCCCAAGAGAAGACTTAGTGTCCGAGGGCAATATTGGACTACTCAAAGCGATTCACGCCTTTGACTTATCACGGGAAACCCGGTTCTCCTCTCTGGCCTACCATTATATTCGTTCCGAAATGCAAGAATTCATCGTAAAGAATTTCAGTTTAGTAAAGTGCACAACAACAAAAAGCAAACGCAAACTCTTTTTCTCTGTGCGTAGTCGCTATACTGCGCTTTCAAATGCACACCCTAAATGGAGCCGGAGTCAGATTGTTCAGCAGATCTCCGCGGATATGACAATCCCCGTTGATGAGGTCATCGAAATGGCATTTTATATGCTTGGTGCCGACGATGTGTATGATGAGATCTATGACGAACACGGAACTAACGCAGGCGTGGCTGCACTCTTTTCGCAGAAAAAAAATGCAACCTCGGACTATCACCAACCAGAAAAATCCCTGGTCCTCTCCCAGGAGAACGACGCCGCAAATCAGCTTATCAACAAGCTCCCTGCACTTTTGAATAAAAAAGAACTCGACATTTTCACGTCCCGTCAATTACGCGATAAGGAGGACGCTCTCACTCTCAAAACGCTTGCAGAACGTTACTCCATCTCCAAAGAGCGCGTACGGCAAATAGAGAGTAAAGCAAGAAGGATCTTGGCTGACTCAGTCTGCTCAGCTCACTAAGTTAACCAATACACTAAACCAGTTCCAACAAGGATGAATGGATCGTGGAAATTATTTCGTTAGACAAGTTCAAAGAAACGACCCCACCTTTCGATATTGGGCTAGACACGCAACATCACCACCTCGTTATGTATTCTTCAACCGGGGAATTGCTGGGGGCCATGCGCTACTTGCCGGTGAAAAAAAACGAGGGACACGCCCGGGTCATCAACGCGGTCACAAGAGAAAGCGGGAAGGGATTGGGAAAACTTATGTACTTCGCTTTGCTGGCGAGCTTCAATGAAATGTCACTCACACTCTCGCCTGATCCTAACAGTGTAAAAGGCTACGCTTCGCTTATTTGGAAACATTTATGGTCATCACCATCCATTTTGAAATCACCCCTACCTTGGGAAGCGCAGCGAGACAATTACAACGTGGGAGATGCGGATCTATTGACGGTGAGTAACCCTAACATCCCGTTGCGTTTGATGAAGAAAATTATCAAACAAGATCCTCAACACATTCGCGAACTAGTCCTAACAAAACAACTACAACCACACCCTTACAATTATGCTTACTCATTGAGTTGTGAACATCCCCTTGGCACCTCACTACTCAACATCATCGAGCACCGTCGCGTGAGCTTTGAGGAAATTTACGCACATGATCAACTCTGGGAACGACGTTATTTAGCGTTTCGTGAGCCCTATAAAAAACAATTCAGGTGATACTATAAACGTATCAAGAGAAATAACGTCAATTTGAGGTCAACATGTCAACTCCCATCATCAACCATCAGACTATCCGCAACGTTGCTGGTACATTATATAAAGCCAGAACGAACTCCTTGGATCTTATCCAGAAGAGTGCCAACGACCTTACCCGTGCATTAACTCACGGGGCGGATTTAGATAGCGTGTCGGAACTTGAAGCGTTAGACATGCTGTATGGGGCGCTACTGGACGCTAATATCAACTCTGTCATCCAACGATACCCCGATAACACAGAATACATTGACGAGGCCCAAAAATATCGTCTGGAGGCCGGAAATGTCGACATCAAGCGTGATGCTATCATCCTCCAGTCTCCTGACAGTTTGATTTTTTTCATCCGGCAGATGGACCGTATTCGACAAGGGTTGGAGGGGGCAATCTATGATGCGTTATCGCCCACAATGGACACACTAGAACAAAACCTAGCTATCTCTTTAGGGATGCGGAACTTCCCGCTTTACAACACGCAAGCCCAACCAAGTATCGCTGATATTGTTGATAAAATACAAAAACTATCAACCCATGGTGATTACCTCTATGGGGCTGACCGTGGATTTTCGAATATCACGAGGCAATTAGAACTTGTCGCTCTTTCTCCCGGTATCCCCTATAGCCAGGATCTGTTGGTGGGACTCCTTGAACAAGCTTACGAAAGCAAGCCAATGACGCTTCCTGTTGGGACCCAACCTTTTACCACCGGTCAGGTTTCCCAATATGCTAACCCTAACTATCGCATATCGTCCGATATTCCAATTCCGTCACAGAGCGATGCTGACCAAATCAGTCGCGCAATGATCTTCCTTGCTCACCGGTTTGATGTAGTGTCCACTATAGATACCGATGGGAAGCCTGTAGATGACGCCACCAAAAATAATATTCAGTCAAGGTTAATGGCCATGGCCGTTCAGCATACGATCAGAAGTAACACACTTAGATTTAGTGAGTTTGAGGGGGCAGATGAACTGACGTACAGCGATGCTTTAAAACATAAAAAAGCAAAAAACACACCCTCAAACGCGGTGTTTTTAGTTTCCATTGATGAGACGCATGACTGGATCTCAGCGACGCAAGCAGCAACAGATCCCCGCCTCTCCAAAAATGCGCAAGAAATTAAAGAGACGTTAAATACAAACAAAGGCAAAGTCATGATGGTTGCTAATGAGGACAACCTTATTGCACTCAAAGACCGCTTCCCCGCTCTTTCGGTTAAGGAGTTTAACGTTTCTCTTACCGAGATGCAGCAAATTAAGCAATACAGCCACACGGGAACCCCCCTAAGCGCCAGCGAAGTGCTGATGCGTCACGCGATACAGTCAGCACACGAAAACCTCGGCTTAGACATCCTCCCTGAGATGGGAAAAGGACCCATCACCACCGCCATGGTAAAAGAGCTCCAAACGGTCATCCCTGGCACTGACGACGTATTTGCGGAGGCAGTCAAAAATGCTGTCTCACGGAACTATCCCTCTTACTCAGGGCTTACCCCGCAATTTATTGTTGATGACATCTTAAGAGAACTCCCCAAACCGTACCGGGATAATATTCGCACTCCAGGTTACCCTCGCGAGATAAATCCAGAGCTGTCGGTTACCCGTGAACGGGAGCATTGCAATCTGCCCTTAAGCACCCCATCATTACGACGATAAGAGCAATACTTCAGATCGGGAAGGATGTCGTCTTGGCAATGACGATCAACAATAAAAAATGAAATTATAAGGAAACGGAATGAACGCGAAAAGCAGTAAAGCCATCACGTCAATTGGGAAAAGTATCGCTAACATAAATAAACAACTGGAGGCACTTAAAGAAGAGTATCCTGACGCAATGATGTATGTTGAAGATGGTACGCAATACAATGTCATGTCAGGACGACCGCACGTTGATGTCGGGTTAAGTCTCCCTGAAAGGAGGCCGGACCGAATTCTTGCTACGTTTTATGTTAATCACTCAGAATGCGGGGCCTGGTAACAATATTGCTTTAATGCCTGATCTTCTCGGCGAAATGGCTAATTTTCAGCTTGAAAGTCAGTTTCCATTTATTTCGGCGGCAACAGCTCAGTCGATTCGTTCTTTTTGCAGTCATTCTTCCTGTAACCTTCACACACTGACTCAGTTCCATAGAAGTAAACGCCGTGAGTCCGCCGCACCTTCCGTTTTGTTGTTGTCGATTTCACCGGCACCACATAGGATTTATTACTAAGAACGCCCCGCAACTTCGCCACACTGTATCCCAGCGGGGTAATGGCAAATTTGTCAACGGACAACCACGTTATCAGGCCCTTTTGCTCAAGGCTTTCCTGCACCTCTTTGGAGTGAGCGCAATCAAAACAGTGCTCGTAAACCGAAAGCGCAGCCTCTTCTCGCTGTGTTATCGATGCGGCTATATCAGCCACTTTTATACGGAAATTTCGCCGATTTTTATACTGTTTAGTGAGAAAGTAACCTGCGGGAAACATCAGTGCAGCAATAACTGGGGCGATCATTTATTCATCCTTGAATTACATGTTGGCGTCCATTGATACTATCACATAAAAAATAAATATTTGCGCACCGGCGATGTTTAAGATGCAAAAAGTGAACATTGATATCACATCGTAAATGTGCAAAGATCCGGTAGAGGCGCGTGTTGGTAAATCATAGTTCTCCTGTGTGTGTGAAGCCAGTCAGTTCATCATGAAGCCAGTACGCACCTCACCTCCCATCCCATGCAGCGCTTCCTCTGTCAAAACTTCTTGATGCGTGCTCAACAAAACAGTTAAGCGTGATATTATTTAATAAACACGAAACCCCAGCATTTAAAAGGACTTAACTAATCATGCAAAGCCCTCACCCTGAACAACAGTATCTGCATATGCTGCAACTGATCCTCGACACAGGAAGCGAACGCAGTGATCGCACGGGTGTTGGCACGAAGGCGATCTTCGGCCATTCGATGCGTTTTAATCTCTCTGACGGGTTCCCGGTATTTACAACCAAGCGTGTTTTTTGGAAAACCGCATTTAAAGAAATGCTGTGGATGCTTTCTGGAGGAACTAATGTGCGTGAGCTAATCGCGCAAAACGTCCATATATGGAGTGATTGGCCTTATAAAAAATTTATTGATGCTCAAGCCGTCGGCAGTCCTGACAAATTACTTTCAATAAACGCCTTTGAACAGCGGATCTTAGAAGACCAGGCATTTGCTGATAAATGGGGGGATTTAGGACCTGTCTATGGGAAGCAATGGCGTCGTTGGAAAACCTCCGATGGTCGCGAAATCGATCAGGTCTCGCAAGTCATCGAAAGCCTGAAAAAGGATCCCGCGTCACGCCGGATCCTCTTTGATGGATGGAATGTCGGGGAACTCAACGAAATGGCCTTGCCCCCTTGCCATAAGCATTATCAATTTTTTGTTGACGGGACAACGAACAGGCTCAGCGGGGCCATGGTACAAAGAAGCGTGGACTCTTATCTTGGTTGCGCTTTCAATATCGCTAACCTCGCCTTTTTAACCACGCTATTGGCTCACCAGACAGGGTACGAGCCGGGGGAGATAGTGTGGTTTGGTATGGATGTCCATTTATACCTAAATCATGTTGAGCAGGCCCAAAAGCAACTGGCGCGAACGCCAAAACCGTTTCCTAAATTACTGATTAAACGCAAACCTGAATCGCTTTTTGACTACACCATTGATGATTTCGAGATGGTTGGGTACGACCCTCACCCCGCAATAAGCGCGCCGGTGGCTGTCTAACACGGTAGCAAAAACGGAGCTTTTAGCTTCGCAAGGAGGTGAGTTATTCAAAAGTTATCCACAAAATCGGTGAGTAAGTCTGTGGATAAAATCAACATTGGAGATATGTATGAGAAAATCAACCGCATACTTTTTGTTAACAGGTTTAATTATCGCCTTTAACACAAACGCAGTCATGCTGCCCTCAGCGGATGAGCTTGATAAAGCAATAAACGACTGCGAAACCCTGCTTATTGAAAACACCAACCTGACTTCGGAGAAGTTAAATCCGAGTTCAAAATACCACCCCTCACTGACGCTCGGTAATGAGCTTAACACTGACGGGGATTTACCCCTAACCATCCGGTACAATCGGATCACCGACATATACTGCCACGGGCACCTAGACAACATGGGACGCGTATTCATTGACGCCACGCCCTACCAAAAAGCCCAGCCTTACAACTCAATATCAACAGAGCATTAGGCAGTACAACAATTCTACTTGCGTTTCACTGGCTAGTACTTTATACTAATAACACCTAGTAAATGTGCGAGAAAAAGCCATGCAAGATGTTACAATTAACTTATCAGAACTTTTCATTGCGCGTGTAGCAGGTAAACAGCACAACATTTCCGTTAGTCATATTGATACCCTGCGGTTTGTCAATATGCTATCGGATGGCGTTGAAGGTACCGTCCTACGTACCGTTGCTCAGCATATACCCAAATTGGTATTGTCTGTTTCCCTCGGCAGTGATATCACTAACTTGTCCAAGCTTTACCGACGAAAAAAACTTACCCCCAAGCAAACGGAGAGTTTAGAAGATCTCACCGCACTCTGGGAAGATTTACGTGCTCTTTTTGATAATGATGATGAGCTTATCCATGAGTGGATACAAGCGCCTCTCCCTGCTTTTGAGGGCGGGTGCGCGATGGATATCATGGGTTCGAGTTTCGGCAGGAAAAGGATTCGAGAAGTGTTGGAAGAAATGAAGTATGGCGAGTTCGCTTAATGATCCTCTTTAGAACAATCCATAAGGACTACTTTTCAACGTGGTTTGATTACCGAAACTCGAAAAGTTTTAAACATGGCGCTCGGTGGAATCTCCCCAATATCCCAGCGACATACACATCAAGCAATGCGCAAAACGCCATGTTAGAGTGCGCTAATTATACGCCATCACCTAAAGCCGCTAACAGACTTTATCGGCTGTGTGTGTTTGAGGTTCCAGAACTAAGGCTTAAAAACATCGAACCGACTGATTTACCTGATAAGTGGTTCCAAAAGTCGAGCCAGACCCAAACCCAGGAATTGGGAAGCAAGTACCTTCTCAATCCCGACTACGAGGGCATTGTTGTCCCATCCGTTACCATAAACCATGGTATTGCCACCCACCCTATCAACGCTATACGTCACTCTGTTTGGGCGAATGTCGTTATTAACCTTGATACCATAGGTATCGACAGGATCAAATTAATTGAGGTTTGTGAACCCCTTTTCTCAACACGCATGTTCGGTGCTTAACAATAGACCGCTTTGTTTGGCAACTGGTGAAAGGTTTTACAGAAAATCGACAAGACGACAGGCATTCCCATCGTTCTAGCAAGCCTTGGTTCCATCATCACGTAAGCATGACGACGCCCCTTCGACATTGCCAAGGATGCCCCCATCAAGTAAAGGCCCGCCGGTACCAGCTTTCTTGCCCTCCGTCCATTGGATGCGTTTGAACTGCCAACATCCTGGCCCTTTTTATGGCCAACCTCAACCGCGACCACGGGCGAGAAAAAACTCAAACAACGACGAGGGATCATTCGAATCGATATTGGCGATAGGTAACTGGGCTGAATTACTAATAGAGTTGCACAGGATACAAAAAGGTTCCTCTCGATGCGTTCAATAAAAAAATGACGTAAAACCATTTAACTTTTTAACGCCTCAGATCTCTAACATGCTGTATACGAGTGTATAAATCAACTCTCTCACCCCTCCGCCTTAATAAAACAATGACAAAAAAATAATATAACCAACATTTTCCTTTACTAGGGAATCATTTTGATTATAATAAAACAGTGGACATAAAACTGAAGCGGCACGTATGCGTTACAAACACATTTTCCCGTACACAAACAGACGCCTAAGTATGGCGGCAGTGAAAACAAAACATGACGACAGACGAAACCCGTTATGGCTAGCAAAGATTGCCTTGGCTAACGTCAAAGAAGGAGACTGTCTTACTTTCCCTGCGGGTTTTTTGAGAGTGAAAGACGTGACTGAAGACCGCGTCGTGTTCATGTTAACCAAGAATGATGGTGAACTCATCCCTATCACCCTAACCAAAGATGAGGTTGAAGAACACAATGTAACGCAATCATTCGCCGCAATCATCGAAAGTGTCGGCCCCGATTTCGAAAGTGACATCACCCCCATTATTGAACGCGACCCCGTTATTTACAGGTTGCGAACAAAAGAGGGATGGATCGCTAACGACAAGCTCTGTTTGCTGACAGGAAACACCCAATACACGTCCATCCCAACAAACAAGGCTGAACCGGATGACAATGACGCGGAATCGACGTCATCGTCCGTATCATCCGATGCCTACCAACAATCCAGTTTTAATTTCTAAGCTAAACCTACACAACGTTCAAAATAATCTTAAGGAGAAGCCTTTGCTTACGCTAAAACAGTTAGAAAACATGTGTCACTTACAAAACCAAATGAATTTGCTGGTAAATCGAGATTGGGTCAACGCTAATTATGATTGGCTACGGGCCGCAGCTAATGAGTTTTTTGAACTGTATGACCATGTTGGCCAATGGAAATGGTGGCGCAAAATGTCCGTTAACGAAACCCAAGGGCAAATCGAACTTGTCGACGTCTTCCACTTTTTACTTAGTCACACGATTCAGGCGGAAAATGGCGATGTTAAGCAGGCTGCTAAAACAATGCATACCAACCTGCAAATCGACACCAATACGGTAACGTTCGATAGAAAAACCTACCACATCGACTCAATGACATTCCTCGAACAACTAGACCTTACGGTCGCGCTACATGCCGTTAAGCGCACTTCCTACCCTCTTCTTAAACGCCTCTTTGACTACTGTAATTTGTCGCCAGAGCGCCTTTATTATTGGTACATCTCAAAAAATGTATTAAACACCTTTCGAAAAAATCATGGATACGACACCGGGACTTACATTAAGTCATGGCCCACTGGCCACGATAACGAAACGGCTGAAGACAACGTTTTTTTAGAAGATATTGCCAATGGGCTGGATATCACGGACCCCGAATTCCCAACGAAGCTATATAAAGCGCTTGAGTCAACATACCATAGCTTTTACACTCAATAGGTATCCCCTATCAAAACCGTGAATTAACAGCCCCCCTAAAATAGAAGGAACGGAGACCCCACTCATGACCATGGATGGGGTCGCAAAAAACTATGGAAATACATCGAAAAAAAACTCGACGCACCGTAATGCAGACCAAGGTATGTATTGTCATTATGGTCGTGGCATTCACCATGACACTGCTTAACTTTTTAAACTATGATGGTGCGAACCCCTACGTACAGGTTGGCCTACTTTTTGTAGATTCGTATCTCCTCATCGCCGCAATCCTTTTTTTAAAAGCGTTTAAAAGGCAAGACAAAACGATTGCAAAAAAAAGGACAGAGACTTAATCCCACCTTTTTATCGGTTTAACAAACCGCATTGCTCGCCATTTCTTGCTCACATTTGGCAATCACCTGCACATCGTTAAGGTGAGAAATAAAGGGGGTCGGGGCGGCAAAACCAAACAGTCGGGACTCTGTTAATTCGGTTTCTCTAGGACCGTAAAAGAGAATAGTTGGCAAACCAATGACCCCCAAGGCCTCCTGTATATTAACGTTCTCATCACTCGACGCTGTCAGGTCAACCCGAATCAAATGAAATCGAGACATCACATCACGCACCGCATCTTGAGAAAACGTCCGAGCTTCAAATTCTAGACACGCTTGGCACCATTGCGCATACAAATCAAGCATAACAGGCTTCCCCTCTGTGCTTGCCTGTGCCACTTCCGCTTTAATCTCCGCCAACGTGGTTACATCTTTAAAAAGACCAGGCTGCACCTTTTCTCCACTCACAGCCGAGGCATTTTCTGCCTCAAGCTTCCCTGACGTAATGCGCGCGCCACTGGTGGTCGAGTCGAGTATCATTGATGCCGCCAAGTGAACTGCAAGCAAGATCCCAGCTAAGCCCGCAAATAGCGCAATAAACCTAAATTGACTGGGTGGCGCATCATAACTTTTCTTCACGACATAGGCACTAAACGCATACGCAAAGGAAACAAGCATGACGTCTAAAAATAGAGATGAAACCACCCGTTGTGCAAAATAAATCGCAACCCCAAGTAGCACAAACCCCATGAGTTCTTTAACGACATTCATCCATACCCCTCGGTTAGGTAAAAAACGGCTGCCTGAGAGGGCAAAGGTAATGAGGACTACGCCCATACCGATACTCAACAAGTAAAGTGACAGGAAACCGTCCAACACGTCTCCTGTTTGTGCGATATACATGAGTACACCTGCCAAGGGGGCGGTGGTACAGGGGGACGCGACCAGCCCTGACAAGGCCCCCATCACAAACGCACGCAACAACGACCCACCCGCTTGTTTTGGGTTCACTTCGTGGATCACGGTTTGGTACCGCGCGGGTAACTGGATGGTATAAAAACCAAATTGGCTACCCGCCAAAATAACGAAAAAGATCGCGACCGTGCCTATCAGATAAGGCTCTTGCAATGCTTGCTGAAATTGCAAACCCAGCAACGCAACAGCAACACCTGCCGCCGCATAAACAAAGGCCATCCCCTGTACATAAGCCATGGAAAGCTTGAAAACTTGGAACGCGGAACGCTTTTCTTTACCCACAACCACAGATGCCAATATCGGGTACATGGGGTAAACACATGGCGTCAACGCCAAGCCAATTCCCACAATCAAAAACATAAACTTCGCCATCCCGGCGTAGACGGGACCAACATCCGAATTAAATTCTAACGTTGACGCGGGAGACTTACTCACTTTAGGCGGCAACTGTTCTACGTGATCGAGGGTATCGATGGACGAAGCGTCTTTACGGGCTATCTTATCTAAAACATCTTCCTCGGCAACCAAGGAGGCATATTGAGGCTCAGAAACCACCGGGTCAGCAACAAAAGCGACTTCCCCGTTTTCACTGGACCCCACCTTATCCAATAAAACCATGGTACTTCTTGGCGGGTAACAAAAGGTAGGCGAGCATCCTTGGTAAGCAACGGCAAGACTGCTACCGTAACTGGATTGTAGAATGGGTACCACAAGCTCAAACTCGTCCGAGTACACCGGAACCGGCCCATAAAAAGGGTCGTCAATAACCTCAGACGGAGGCCATTTCACCTTCCCGAATTTCGCGTTTTTTGAATTGAATTTCAATTTGTCTTTGTAGAGGTGGTACCCCTTTGGCATCGTAAAACGCAGCGTTAACTCATCGCCGTCTTGACTAAAACCAAAAACGAAAGCCTGCTCTACCGGTAACGGTGGCTTTTTCACACGAGACATAGGGTCGCGGTTCATTTCATTTACGAGATCATCAAAAGACTGAGCTGACAACGGCATACTAATCATCGTTATAAAGACGAACACCGTAAATTCCACTATTCTTGTATACTTCATTTGAAACATCCATGTTGTTTTCGTGCCGGCGTCTCCCGGCTTTTAAACGTACGACCCGACGATGAGCGTCGGGCCATTTACGACAAAGGAATCGCGTTCGCGCATCAAGCTAACGCACGCTCACCTTACCTCTCATGCTGGGAGGGTCTTGCTTTAAGGTGGGCAATTCGACCTCAATTTTATTCATGTAAGCGATTGTGACATCCTCAATATCATCATCATCAATCTTTGACGCGAAATCTAATGCTGCCAACAGCCTTTCGTTACCTGGCGCATCAGACAACCCCTCCGTGAGCTGTTCGAGCTTTTCACTGACGTTACCCGTCTCCGCCCCTGCAAACTCAAACGGCGAGTCCACTACGCCCTGAGCAGACTGCGCGCACTCTTTCAAGTTGTGGGTCATCTCAATACCATGTTCACGACGATACAACAGGCTCATGGACAACATACGTTGCGCCGCTTCCGTCGGTGTACTTGCTTGACTCAAACGCATCATGTTGTTCGCCAAATGAGTCATAAACCCTGCATTCACAGTTCCTCTACGCTGTTTTTGTTCGAGCACCATTGACATCGCCTGGATAATGTCACGGACAGGCGATTGAGACGTCAGCGCCTTTGACCAATCGCCAATTTTCGCAAACCAATCTGCCCTTGGTTTTCTCACCATGGTCAACGCCATGGATTCAGGAAGTTTTTCACCTGTTAAGGTCAGGTATCGTGATTTCATATTTACTTTCTTGTCACTGTGCGAATGCGGTGACGCAGCAATATTGGCCAATTCCTCCATAATGTCTGGGTCGTTCATGATCTTCAATGGGATAGGCAAATTTTCAAACAACCAGATATTTCCCTTTTGTTCGGCCAGATAATCAAGGAACGGAACGGCACGGAAATGGCGACGATGTAATTGGTTAATGGCGTTCAATGCCTCACTTGGATCCCGCGGCGACACGATAACCTCTCTTAATGCGGCGTCCTGATCCCCCAGAAGGGCCCGCTTTGCGCCTGCATACACAAACGCAGAGGCATCAGCTTCAGGTAGTGTCGAAATTGCTCTTCCACTTTCATCTACAACAAAATATGCGGTACCTTTCACTGTGCTCATAACAACTCCTAATTTGCGTGCAATCCACATTAAACTAAAATACCACATCAACTGCAATCATTTTGATTCTTTACAAGCTAAAATAAAGACTAGCGGAACGATGCGTATCTATCCTAATGCAAAAAAAAATACGCGCTGACTCCTACTGACATACTGATAATATCACGGTAATTGGGAAGTGGATTGACAAACAAATTCAAATCATTATGATTACTCCCTGTTTCTATTGCGCTTTTGAGCCGTTTTTTCTCCGGTTACCGGAGTTGCCCATGTGGAGAAATCATGCGAAATTTACGATTTGTTTTTGTCGATACATTGTTACTCATAAAAGGCGAACTGCATCGAAAAGATTTTACCCCCGACAAAATGATTTACCCTCTATCCACAGCACAATGCACGCGAATGCTGAAAGATTACCTTTCCTTATTCCCAAATCAAACGCGGTATGCTGGCCCTGAACTTGGTTACTTACCCTCATCAACGTTCAGTGCGCCATTACTTCCTGGAGATACACGACAGGAAAAAACGGCGGCTGGGGAAAAACTGACCCACATCTTCAAAAAGATCAACGGGAACCTTAAAGTGTTAAAGGCGGCTTACCTTGAATCGTTGATCCTGGTGAAAGGAGGGTTTAGGCCGCCGGAACTGTCGGAAACGTTTAACCTATCAAAGCCTCAGCTCACCCGCGATCTTATGGTTTACCGCAAGGAACATCCTAACCAGACCGTCTACGACCATAGCGCTCGACAATACATCCGTCTTGACGGGTTTACCGGCCCGGTATTATCTCAACTCTATGGAGAAAAAAATCTAGCGGATAAGGCCGTTGACGTCATTCAAGACACCTCTTTTCTCCGCATGCTTGACGAGCGAACAGAGGAAATGATCATCAACGCGCTTTGAGCGTCTCTTGTTGGACGGCTAGGCGCTGCTCATCGACCTGCGTTCGCCGGTTAAACGCTTTGATTTCACGATAGAGAACGGGGATCAAAGCGATAAACCAAATATCTTCTTCAAGCTTCTTGTTATTCGCCCCTTGCCCGGCCAAAAGAAAACAAAATAAGGCCAAAACCGAACCCACCAGCATGTTGCTATACAGCCGCTGTTCGTCATTAAGTGTCTCCCCTTCCGCAAGACGGTATCGGTATCCAAAAATTCTTATTAGCGCAATGAACGCAGCGCTAAAATACAACAAGGCACCGATGATGCCATGATCAACCAGCAAGGCCATAGTTAAGTTGTGCGACGCTCTCACGCCCGGCCCCGTGAGGTATTCTTCCGGGAGGTAGTCCGGGCTTTGTACCAAGGTACCGCGATGCCCAAAACCTAAAATAGGATTCTTTTTCCACATCTCTATTTGCGCTTCAATGATCACGATGCGTGACTCTGCACTTTTATCTTTTATCTCACCAAGATTATCGGTCTCCATGCTCTCAAAACGCTGGATTATTTGTGGTCCCATCAATAATGCGACGGCGGTAGCGGCCATTAAACCTAACAATAAAAACTTTCCTTTACTTTGCTGAGAAGGAAAGAAAAGTGCCAGTCCACCTGTCGCCACCAACGCGAGGATAGCTCCGCGCGATTCGGTCATGAACAACCCCATCAAGATAACGCCTAATGCGCCCGCAATAATAATATGGGTGTAACGAAAGCGTTCTATGAGAAGGTACCCCCCCATAAATGTTATCGCGGCAAAATGCATACCGATAAGGTTCGCATCCATTCCATTTCCGCCAAGCCCCTCCATACGCCCTCCCACAGTTTGACTCATGCCATAATATGAGAGGTAGGCACTACCCAGCAGATTAACCCAAATCACACCGCGTAATTCTTTGGCTGAGGCAACGACATTTTGAATAATAAACATCAAAAGGAGAAACTTGATAAAGAGAATGACATAATCCAGGTGAAGTACACCAAACTTCACCCAGAATTGCTGCAGGCAAACAAAAATAGCCATGACCGTTAAGAATTTGTTTTCGTGATAGGTCCAGAATCTCAAACCACGCTCAGGCGGTTTCACTAACAAAACCCCAACGGTTATAATGGCGGCGATTAACGACCACCGGATATCAGGAAGTGACTGCCCCCACCATTGTGAGGGTGCATGAAAGTAAAAGGAGAAAAAGTAGACATAAAGGCCATAACGGGGACGACCAGATAGCGCTACCAACAAACCGCCGCAATACACGGCGAGGTAAAAGATTATGGTCAATATTTCGCTTCCTTGCAAAATTCAGTTCTCTAAAAAGTGTCGTCCTTTGACATAACCAACAGTCTATAGGACCCTTCACCCTCAATCAATCAAAAAGATTAACTGCGAACTGTTTTACCTTTTTTAAAAAACAGCGAGAGGAACAATCCTGGGGAGAGGACCCAAAATGATGGCGCTGGAACATCTAGGAGGAACGAACCATCGTTGACTTCCAACTCACTTCCCAAGGAAATAACTGATGCGTTATCAAGCAAAATGCCGGAACTTTCATCCACCACAGTCAACGCTTCGATAGCAAGGCGCGTGACATCCCCTGTCGCAACGAAGGTAAAGGTGAGCTCTTCTCAACTGTCGCTTTCGTCGTTATCAAGCACATCAACCGAGAAAAGGAACTCTGAGGTATCAAAATCCTGCATATAGACACGAAATTGCTCTTCGAGATCAAATCGCGAGTCATAAAAAATGCTGAACTGATAGCTATTGCCGGCAATGGTCGGAAACAACTGGTATAGCGTATTTTGACTGATAGAATTCAGTTCTATGAGTTGTTCACCACTTTGAGCCTCGACACCAGTGAATTCATACCAAACTTCAGTAATACCGTTGGCAGATGACCAGCCCAGCATGTCTTCGTTCGTGACTTCAAACCAGCCTTCAAACGTGTAGGACTCGTAGGATTCAGATGTTTCAGTAATCTCTGGGGATACGGTGACATCTTCAAAATCACCGTTAATTAACAATTCAGCGTTAACATTACCCCAAAACAACAATATAAGGATCCCAAAGGCTGAACGTAAATTCTTCATTACTGGTCCTCAAAAGAAAAATATACCACAACCCTAAGCAATAACCGCACCAATACGTTGCGTGAAATAAAGTGATTATAAAAAATAGTTAGACAAACATATTCAACAATCATTTTGATTATGATAATATAACCCTATCAAAAGAACATAGTCATTCGAGGTCGACATGTCTAACACCCAAAACAACACTATCTCTATCTTTCTTCCTGTTGAAACCTTGCGTGACGCACTCACGCTCATCGCGAACGCCGTCAACACGCGATCACAAATACCCATTTATTCTCACGTCTATTGCCGCATCTCACCCCAAGGAATTCGTTTTTCCACCTGTGATGGTGAGGCGATTGAACAACGGGTTGCCGTTCCTTTCTCTGATAACGTATCCGCCGAGTGTTACAACGTAGGTGGGGATCCTGTAAGTGATGTGGGTTTTACCGTTCCTCACAAAAAACTATTAGACATCCTAAAGGAATTTGATTCCAACCTCGTCGCTGCCTTATCCTCAGACAGAAAAACCAATAAGGCGAAATTGAAGGTATCTGGATACCGGTCCTCCTACTCGTTTTTAGGTCTTGATGAGACACTCTACCCTTCGTTGGACATTGACGCGCCCCAGACCAAAGCCGTCATTAGTGCATCCAATCTTCTCAAGCTAATGACGCCCATTGAGGGCTCCATGGCCAACAACGATGTGCGCTACTATTTAAACGGTATTAACTTAGAAAAAACAGGAAAAGACTTTTTCGCAACCGCGACAGATGGACACCGGCTCTCTTTTAATCAGGTTCAAGCGAGTGACGCTAGCGATGTTGATGCACGCTGTACTGTTCCGCGTCTAGCGTACAAAGCCATCCCGGTTTTCTTGAAATCCATGACCAGTGAAGCCAATGTTGTAGTGGCAATCACGGATAACCATATCGTTTTGAAAGGAGAAAAGAAAACTTTCACCTCGAAATTGATTGACGCTAAATACCCTGATGCGCGCCAGGTCATCCCGAAACAGAATAGCATTATTGTTGAAATCAACCGGGCCGCACTGCTAAACGCATGCAAACGCACTGCTATCTTGGCGTTAGAAAAATTCAGAGGCGTAACCCTTGGATTCAGTAATGATAACCCCGACGCTTTGGTAATAAAGAGCGAAAACAAGACCAAGGAAAAAGCTTCGGAAGAAGTTATCATTCATCGCATGGAAGGCCTAAACAGCCCCCTCGAAATCGGCCTGAATGTTGACTACCTTATTAACGCACTCACTAGCCTAAACGATGAAGTGATCACCATTAAACTTCGAGACGCAGAAAGTCCCGCGCTCGTCCATGGTGAGAGTGCATTGCTGCATGTTATTATGCCAATGAGAACATAGTCTTTCAGGGCGGCCACCTATGCGCCAAAGCCGACACAGCCTTATTCGGATAAGCGATTAGGCTTCCGCCTTATATCCCGGCCTTATCGGGCGAGAATATAAGGCTGAATTGCTAATCACAATGGATACGTTGGACGGGACAATCAATTGGCAGACAGGTAGTCTTCGATAAAAAGCAACACAGTCGGATCACCACATGTCAATTCACCAAACCTAAAATACCCCTCACTTTGCCTAAAGGCACCGGTCCCTAACTGCGCTCTATATCTATCCCGCATAACGGGATCCATCAGTTCCAAAGCTTCATTGAACGCTTGCGTGTTCGGGGGAAAACAAAAATCAAATAGTGCCGCGCTTGACGCAGGACAAACCTCCCCCATATCCTGCTCTGGACCAAAAGAGCGCGTATCAGACAGTTTAACTCGTCGGCTGGCTAATATATTAATGGTTATCAACCGTTCTGGGTATGGGTAATGCCGCAACGCTGCCACAAAAACAGGCGCTTTCGTGTGCTTTCTCAGTAATATAGCGTTAATGCGATCCAAGGTCTCCCAGGGTTTCAGTGCAACCGGGAAATGCGCCGGGGACGCATCAGGGAGACGCAGTGCCTCCACGTAAATCTGCATACAGTCTTGAAACGACAAAGTGACGTCTATCTTTGATAGCGCCGCCTGTACGGATGATGCCTGCTGCTCCAAATCGTTAATGGTGAGAAAAAAACGATATTCACTGGGTAACTCATCTGCTACTGGGTCTGGGAAATAAAATGTGTTTGCCATCACGTTGGTCATCCTTATAGTTGGTTTTCACAAGCAAATATCGAACAATGATATCCTTTTTTCCTACCAATCGTTAATTTCGAACAAAAAAACAGGTGTTATAGTTGGTTTTTATTTTTTTCTCGTAATATAATGTGGCTTACGACGAATAGTTATCGCTACAAAACGCAGATATAATACTAAACTGTTGTTACAGTCAAGAATCATGTAGGCTTTGCTAAATATGGAAATAGACCGAAGGATCGAAGGACTTTCTTTTACCTCTGGAAAAGGGAACTGGAAAGGTTTTCAGGTCCCGCTGAAAAAAATCGTCGAGGCGTCCATGGAATGGCAAGCCCTCTGCGCGAACCACCCCAAGCTATGGCTTTGCTGGAATGTCGATCCGGACTGGTGTATCGTTCAGCAACGGCTCGTAAAAGAACTCGGTTGGACCCCATTGGTGGGCAGTGATCCTCGCGCTAAACCGCCAACGCTTATTGACGGTGCTATTCACGTTAACTTCAACAAACACATCAATCTTCCCATATTCCACATGATCATTGCCATTGAGTTCGCGTTTCTCTACGTACCGGACAAACTGGCTTTTTGGCATTCAGATTTACTTGTTCGTCGAGAAAAGCTGCGCCATATCGAACAAACAATCCGTCGCATGACAAGTAATGAGATGTTAGTGACCCAGCCGGAACGGGGGCTCAAAGCCCGTTTGCTCTGCCAACAAAAACGGTACTGGGAATTACTGGGTTGCACGAATAAACACATCAGCAAACACCAGTTTTTACGGGGTTCCGGATGGATGTCGAACATTATGTACCACCCTCTTTCCCCGCAAACATTAAAAGAGAAAAAACGCCGTGCTAAACAATATTACGACCATGGTACCGGCATTCATTATTGGGCAAAACATTACAAACCGGCGGATCACTCCATCCATCTCATTCCCGAAGCACTGCTTGATGAGGGGCACTTCTCGCGTATCCGCGCAAAAAAATACCGAACCATATCGCCCAATAACTCTCGGCGAGACCTAACAAGCGAGTTATCTCTTAATTTCGACATAAAAAAAGAAACTGCCCGGCTTGGCCTCAGCGATTTGGTTCTCGCACTTCCCAGCGAGACCCAGTGAAATTGACGTAAACATTAGAGAGTAGCGTAACCTCTGGCTTCCGAAGGTGATCGACTCTTTTTGAGTTTTAAGCAACATAAAATCCTTTTTTCCTGTGCTATCATTATTTGCAGACACTCTTCCACACGATAAAACATGGATGGACAATGACTCAAAAAGAACAAAGAGCACTTACTTTGCATTACCTAAATGACTGGATCCGTATTACGGGCGAAGGGTATGACGCTACCTTCACCTACGCAAAAGCCTCGCAGTTCCTTAATGATTTTCTAATGCTGGAAACAGACGCCACGCAGGGTTCTTTCCGCCTCTCGTTAACGTATATTGATGATGATTGCACTTTAGGCACAGCCTACCTTGTGGTCCTGCGCAATGCCGCTACGAACAACAAGCCGGAACGATGCGAATTAATCCCCGACTTTCACGCCTTGTCTTTCGACTCCAATAAAAACGACCTTTTACTCAGCGGAGTCTCCGTGCTGAGGTGTGATAGTGAGCGCAGAAACGCGTCCTTGTTTGGTGGCACCAACCTGGCCAACATGGTCGTAGCACGTTCGGCTTTAACTCACCCACCAATGAAATTCGCGCCTTTGAGCTCCCAATGCAGAGAGGCGAGAGTTGCTGAAAATCTTGCTGTTGAAAACGCTCTCAAAGCCTTTCATTCGCGCTACGTGGCACTGACTCATGTACTTTGTCACCTTGACCCAGATACGGGCTCCCTAGTACCTGTCACGCCTTTTTCAAACAGCTTAAAGAAATCGGCAGCCCTTTCTGAAACGCGTTATCTGCCATATTCAATTCGATTGAAAACCGCACTGCTTGTTGCTGAGCTTGAGAAAGCTGGCTATCCGCGAAACTGGCTCGCTAACCTGTATGCTTTCAGTGATACTCAACAGCACTGCATCAACCCGTTAATAAAATCCTCCGCGACGTTCCACATTGATGACGTTCAGTACTTAGACAACGAAAGTCTCTATGAAGCGGCGACCGCTATCCGGAACGATGCGGTTGCGCTTTTTCGAAATGAATTAAACAAAAGTCGTCAAGAGGGCCGCTGTGAAACCTTATTACGCAATTGGCTCGACGTGACAAATGATGAGGAAAGAGCCCTAATCTTCGAAGCAGCCCTCTCTCTTAATAGCGGGATGGGAACCTCTGAGTTAAAATCGCTCGCAACGCGCTATTGCGAACAGTATGCCAACAATCGTTTGATGGACCTCTCGTTATTTGGGGGCGCAACCGACACCTCGCTTACGACCTAATCTTTCCCCGTCCTTATCGGGCGGAGAACCTGAGTTATTGTAAAACCTTCCCCCCCTCAATAAACGTGGCATTTTTCTTGCTCTAAATACGCATCACTCTCTGGAGGAAAAAATGTTGAAAAGAACTCTGTGCTTACTTTGGTTTTTCGCCGCGTTCGCCCAAGCTGAACTTGTCGGCGAATGGCATTTCGAGGGCGACACGCTGGACTCTTCTGGGAACAATATTCTTTCTGAAGATCTAGGGAATATCCCGCTCACCTATATTGAGCGGGACGGGCAAGAAGCGGCTTATTTCGACGACGAAAGCTATGTTGCTATCGACTTTGCGTATGACACCCCCCAAGAAGCGATGAGTGTCTCCCTCTGGTTTAACACGACATATGACGAAGTTTATACATCATGGGCGGAGGAAATCGCAAACTGGTCACTGATCGACTTTGACCGAACCGATTATTATAACCTTTCTCTCACTTCCGATGGACGCCTCGATCTTGGGATCACCTTTATTACGTCTGGCTCGACTATCGACTACATTACAGAAGAAGCGTACAACGATGGGGACTGGCACCAAACAGTAATAACCTACGGAGAAGATGGCGGCTTGCAAATATTCGTTGATGGCGATTTAATTATTTCCGACATCTATCAAGGGGCTTTTGGGAAAACCGGCTCCGTGCGTTACGGCATTATTGGCGATGGCTCTGAGGCGGAAACGTACGATGGCAGTCGCAATTATCATTATTACGAAGGAGCCATAGATAACATCGCGCTATACGACAACGAGTTGAGTTTAACGGAAGTGGAAAGCCTTTTTGCTACCGACTCTCTCGCCGCCGTTCCCAGTCCTTTCATCGGAGCGTCTACATTATTTTTGACGCTACTCTTTCGCTTCTGGGGCCGTAAGGAAAACACCCAACCCCAGGGCGGTGGCATGACTAGATAGCTTCACTTAGTGCTTTTGCCGGCACTTCCTTAATAGATGTCTGCCGCACGGGGACGGGCATCCCCTTAGACTCCAGGAATCGCTCCGCTAATTTTTTGATGCGATTAACATCAGCCTGTTGGCTGACCGGCGTTTCGCAAGGATCAATGATACCGCGGCTTTGCGATTCTTTTAACCCCAGCAAATCAATGATTTCAGGGTCCGACCCAAAATTTGTGGCAACATAAAAAACAAAGACTTCTTCTTTTTGTCCATCCCTATCCACTCGCCCTATACACTGTTCGTGCACCTTTGGTGACCAGTCAAACTCACCTTTGATGACGGTGGAACATCGATGTTGAATGCCATCCGTTCCGGCTCCGGAACGTAAACTCATAATTAACAGGTCTGATTCCCCATTAATAAATGCCTTTTTTGACTTTTCTTTTTGGGCCTGTGATTGGCGGCCAGTATAAAATAGCGGATTTAGGTCTCCCAATTCCTCTTCCCAGATCCGGTAGACTTCATGATGATAACCAAAAAGCACCACCGGGGTACCGGTCTCGACAAACATCCTAGCGTAAGCCGCGGTCTGCGATGCCTTCGCTATCCCGGTCATCTCTCGCATTTTCATGTCGAACTCACGCGCGGCCATACCCGCCTCTTGGAAGTTCGCTGTCAATGTTTTTAACGCCAGCTTTTCTGCTAACGCCTCAGCACTGGCAACAAGCTTTTGATTTGGCTCCACCCATTCGATATGCGGGGCCATTTGCTTAGCTTCTTGACCTACATCACTTTTTTTCCGTCTCAACGTCATCATAGACTCTCGAAGGTAAGCGCCAAGTGCATCCGGATCTTTAACAATAAACTTCCCATTTTGATTCCCGCTACACCACTCTCGAATAAACTCGTTTTTGGTCCCCAATAAGCCTGGGCGAATTATATCAATAATATTCCATGCTTCGATGCCGAAATTATAAATTAGCGTCGCCGTAAGCCCGACACGAATAGGGATTTTTTCGCAAATGTATTTAGCCGCATATCCCTTTGCTGAATCAACACCGGTTCTCAACTGTTGGACTTCATCAAAAGCAATGGCCCCCACCCACCCCTGAGTGAGCACATCGACCCAAGGGCCTAGCTGAGTGTATTTGAAAACATAAATATCAACAGGAGGAAGATCGTAAGGGGTATTACCTTTTACTGCATGCACAGAAAGGTTAATAAAACTTTCCGCCTTCTCTATCCACTGGTCTTGCAAGTGAGGTTCCACAACGACAACGAGCGGCAACGCATTCTCTATTAATGCTATCCCCAGCCCCTCGTACGTTTTCCCCAAACCTACATCATCAATAACAAGTAAACTTTGAACTTGTTCGATAAGATCGATGGCCTGCTTTTGATATTCTTTCAGGAACTGGCCCTCTTTAAGCCCTACTCTTCCTCGTGGCACATAAGATGGTAAGAGGATAGATTCCGCCTTTTCTTGCTCGGTGTAAAAAAGGCGTTTTCTTTTCTTAAGGTACCGCAAGTCGGCTTTATCAATCGCCAGCGCATAGCGTGAAATAAACCATTCGAGATCTGCAGCAACATCTTTATTATCAACAAAGGAAAAGGTACCTGCTTTGTGTTGCGGGATTTTAGGGAAGAGTTGTTTCAGGCGAATTGCTACATGCGGTTCGAGTCCAGATATCACCCACTTTCCATCCATCCTTTTCAGCGACCCGTACGTTTTCGTTCTTCTCATAGTAAGTTTACTCCTAACTGAAATACCCGCACGGGCTTATTTTTAATCTCCAAGGGTAAACCTTGTGCCTTCCCGCTGGCCAACACCAGTCCTTTCACCTGCTCATGCTCACAATAACGCTCACATTGACGATAAACCTTAACTTTACTCCAGGTTTTCGACGCCTTGACTTCCATGGCTATACCTGTTCTTGGGAAGAAGAAGTCTATGATCCCATTACCTACATTGTATTCACGTATAAACGAGACCCTGTTTTCACGCAGAAACGTCTCAATCTGCGACTGACATATTTTTTCATCTGCGTAATCGAACTTTCCGCGCCTTAACAGTTCCATTAACGCGTGAATCGGGGATATAGGAGGCATAACCTTAACCTTAAATAATCACATAGGTTTACTATATCACAACTCTCACCATGTGTAATCATTATGATTTATCTACACACCGTAAAAACATTTAATTCTCTATCATTTTGAATTAAACTGATAATCTCTATTGCCGTCAATTATCGAAGGAGTAAATATGGAAATCCTTTATGTTAACAAGGACTGTCAGCCTTGGGAGGGGGACATCAAAACGTTAGCATCCGGCGTAAAAGAAATACGTCTTCGGTCCCGCTTTAACGGTGCATGGGTGGTTTCTAATGGGCGACCAGTTTTTTCTTGGGTACAGTACGACTATGCTAAAGCGAGTAGGCTTCGTAACCGATTTGAGAGTAATAAGTACAATTACTACAAAAAAGGAGCCCGTCGCCTTGGCGTCCGTTCTCGTCTCTCAAAGCAGGGGGACACGCTTACTGTCCGAACCCAATTGGTAACCCGAAATGTGTCGGTAAAGGTATCTGAAGCACACCGATGATCCCCAAGGCGCTTTTGTCGCGCAAACAAAGACATTTGAATCAATATAACAAAAGCTAAGCAACTGTTTGACATTGTGTCATTTATATTTTATTGTTGATTAGTGTTGACGATGCAGTACCCAACACTTTAGCTGTATCGTTCAACAACATCACCCGGCGTATCATTTTCTATGCTTCCCCCAAAGCCAGAATTTGCCACGTCAGCATACAAAAACCGCGACCTTTCGCGGTTTTTTTGTTTGCAACAAATGAAATGTTAATTGACATCAATGCTCATTTTGATTATTATAGTGACTCACATACACAAAGGATTCACTATGCTTCTTGTCGACTACCAACAAACTGTACCTATCATTCATTCTGATTCTGCCGGATATGACCTTCCTCGCTCTTCCGTGCTGCTCGCGCAAGGCCAAGGCCGTCACTTGGTTCGCGTTGACAAAGCGGAAGAACCTTTTCGCCGATTCGATGGCAAAAAGAGCCGTTACAGCTTGGTACTATTGGAGTTGAGCGAAACATGTAATTCACCTAATGATGAGGCTTGGGCCTGCGTCGTAAGCGGAGAAAGACAGTGGTGGACACCTGGCGAACTTGCTGACATCGGCATCAACGTTCGTCGCACCAAAGAAGGTGTTTGTTCTGAACAATACAGCATCTTCGAACATATCCAATTTTGAGAAAAAGCCGGTAAAGTTGATCGTGTGGACGCGGCTAGCTCTCACTTTACTATCGAGCAACGGCTAACGAAATAAGAAGCATCGCCCGATCTCGGGCCTTTCTCTGCAACGAAACCGAAAATATCGATCATGGTTCTGCTAGCGAACATATAGTCTGCCTCATCCAAAAATATTGAACATATGTCAGCCGCATTCTACGACTCTATTCTTCGAATGAGTCGTCGGAGGCTTCAATCTGTATGGTTGTGCAGCATGGACTCAATGCCGAGATACATGTACTCATAAGCATACAATTCAGATAGCACCCGTTGGGTTCGGGGTTGTTGTCCGGACAGACTGAGTCCAAACAGCAAACAATTGGGAATACACCCTACATGTGCCAGGACTTGCAAGTAGGCTTGTTCTGCGGCATCTCTTGGTGACGGGGATCCGAAACGAAACTCAAAACGCCAATGAGGCTTGCTTTGGGGGAATTTTAGCAATCTCTCCACTTTCAATCCGCTCTTTGATGGTTATCAACCCTTTACGCTTAGCGTTCGACTTTATAATTTCGTCAATGAATTTTTCGGTTAGGCAGATCTGATAGACTTCGCCCTTACATCGGTAGTTACTAACCAGGCCATTTTCCATAAGTAGCGTGATCGCCGTTTTCAAATCTTTTTGTTTGCTTTTTTTGGTGACTTCGTTTTTTCCAAACATATCTAACAAATGAACAGCATTCACTTCCACGATATCGTTAACAATGCTCACTGAACGAAATTCATTAACGATATAGCGATGCAGATACCTTGCCACGTCACTGTCGTTTTCTTGTGTCGATGAAAAGTTATACTGGCGGTAAGCCATTTCATCAATAAGAGATACGATCTGATCTGAAAAGAAAACAAAACACTTGTCAGCGCCCCGGCCCCTGACTTCCTGATCCAATATAGCGGTTGAAAATATATCTAAATTTATCTCTTTGCCTCTGCGTTCAAAAGGAGAGAGTACCGCGGTACTATCTCGCAGTACCTCAAGTGATGTTTTAACCTCCGTAAAACTCCGTGTGCGGCCATGCTTTTGGAGTTCTCGACGAATATCACTGTAAGTGAACGACACACCATAACGTACGGTTTGAGATACCGTTGCCTTAACCAGGTGCCCATTGGTCGCCATAACCAACAAGATTTCCTCAATCAATGCCTCAAGGGAACCTGGGTATTTCAGGTAGTCATTGCGCTTAGCATTTTTATCCATGTTTGTAATGATTGCAGGCTTTAACCGAAGAAGATATTTAACGCCATCTTGAACAAAGGGCCGTTCCTTCGTTAACGTCGCGGTCCGGTCTGACGCTGGGATTGGTGGGTTTTTCCCCCTGACGAATCGAGGCAGAAAGCTGTATTTAAATTGGTTAGAATATTTTGTTGGATCCTTTTTTGAACTGCGAGGTACCTGATCAACATGAGCAAACAATGCTAGTGAGAGTTCATCCAGATTGGCTTCGGTGATAAATTCTACTTTTGAAATATTGTTTTGCGTAGACATTCAGCATTCCCATCATTTGAACGGTTCTAAAATATTCTGTCGCCCCACAGCGCGACAAGCATCAATATAACAGTTGGAACCGCCTACGATCCACTGCGGATCCACTGCGATCCAACGTCGATGAGAGACAAATGAGCCGTTAGTTGTCTTTTTCGGTAGGTAGATTGCGACTAAAATGTAGGATAATCGCGCTAAAGTTACTTTTTGTAATATAAAAAGCTTTTTACTGGATAAAATATTATAAAAAGCGACAGCGTTTCTTTTTTCGGATTGAGAGAGAGCGCCGTTCTCCTTCATTTAAATAGATCAAATCAGCCTGACAAGCCCGTATCAGTGCCATTCTCCTACTTTTTTATGAACTGTTCAGCTCAGCCCTGTCCAGCGCCATATTCCTACATTTTGTTAGGCTAACAATAGGTTAATTGCCCTGCCCAGCGCCATTTTCCTATATTTAACCAGGCTGACAATAGGTCAATTGCCCTGCCCAGCGCCATTTTCCTACATTTTATCAAGCTGACCGTCGATGAATTGCCTTGCATAGCGCCATTTTCCTACATTTTATCAGGTCAACAGTAGGCGAATGACCCTGCCCAGCGCCATATTCCTACATTTTATCACGCTGACAGTCGATGAATTGCCTTGCATAGCGCCATTTTCCTACATTTTATCAGGTTAACAATAGGCGAACTGCCCTGCCTAGTGCCATATTCCTACATTTTATCAAGCTGACAGTCGATGAATTGCCCTGTCCAGTGCCATATTCCTACATTTTATCACGCTGACAGTCGATGAATTGCCCTGTCCAGTGCCATATTCCTACATTTTATCACGCTGACAGTCGATGAATTACCCTGTCCAGTGCCATATTCCTACATTTAACCAGGCTGACAATAGGTGACTAACCCTGTATAGCGCCATATTCCTATATTTAACTAGGCTGACAATAGGCGAATAACCCTGTATAGCGCCATATTCCTACATTTAACCAGGCTGACAATAGGTGACTAACCCTGTATAGCGCCATATTCCTATATTTAATCACGCTGACAATAGGTGAGTAACCCTGTATAGCGCCATATTCCTATATTTAATCACGCTGACAACAGGCGAATAACCCTGCATAGCGCCGTTCTCCTACACTTTAATGAATTCGAGAAAGCAATCCATCGCTTGGAACGTCATATTCCTCTACTTTCGACTTTATGATTTGGTGTGCCAGATAAATGATCTCTTGCTTGTGATCACTACGAAATTGAGTTCACATCGCTAGGCTTTTTTTGCGTTTTACATCACGTAAGTGTGGTTTATTGGAAACTTACAAAATAATAATAATGTAATTATTATTATTATATGTTTATGTAATGAGGGGTAGGACTTATGTTAAGGGGGCGCATTTTTTTTTATTAATCTTCAATAGGTTACGTTATTTTCATCGCCATATACCTACTGTTAGAGCGCGAACCCCCTACTTTTTGAGGGCAAAATACCTTGCTATTAATCGCAATATTCCTCCATTTTATTTTTTCTTTTTTAGATAATCACAGGTTACCCACAGGGTTGTGCACATCATTTGCCCTCATATCGCCAAATACCTCCTGAAATATAGAAATGTTATCCACAGGGGGAGGCCTGTTATCGGTAGGTATTCTGCGCTAGCGCCATTTCCCTACCAATACATCGCCATTTTCCTACCGCGTAAACACCGTTATTCACAGCCATTTTAATGAGTAACCGAGGCAAGTACGGCGAAGCAGAAAACTTCCGCTTCGACGGCTCAGAGCCGGGACAATGTGGCTTCCTTTTTCTTTAGGCGGCGTCCTAACAGCAGAAGCACAATACCTGAAAAAGATCCTACGAAAGGAGCGCTTACTACGGTGGCCGTTTCCTCTTCGGCAGTCAGTGCCATTCCTCCATCGCTGACAAGAAATACACCTTGATTGGAGGATGATGAGTCTTCGGTAAATCCAATATCGTGACCAATGGACAACTCTAATGTGTCGTAGGCAACATTGGTGGTTTGATAAAGCAGTCCTGATCGAACAACATTTCCGTCTTCATCCAGGTGAAATCCTAGGCTAGAAAAAACATGGCCCGCATTACCTAAATCTTCATTTCGGATTTCACCAAACAAGCTAAACCACGTTTCAAAGACTTCTTGTTCTGTCTCGTCTCGGATAACGCTATCTTTTTCATAATAACTTTCACCATAAATAACATCGGTTAACTGGCCATAAATACCGGTTGTTAATGCATACACTTCCTCGTAGGTTGGTAACCGCCAACCGTAAAAAAGCCCACCCTCTTCAAGTTCTTCTTGGACATCAGAGATGGACATTCCTATCGTTTCGGATAAATCCAACCACTCTAATCCGGTCGAGCTATCAACGGTAATCAAACCGTCGCCCTCTGATACCCAATCGGTTGATGTGTATTCGGCATGTACAGACAGTGATACGCCACAAAACAGCATCAGTATTAAAATTATACGATTTGGCATTTTTATTTAACTCCTTGCCTTATGTTTCTCTTCTTAAAAAAAGAGACCATTAAAATCGATGTAAACATAAACGGTAGTGGCACGTCATTCATCGTCCCTATTTCGATGATGGAGCCACGAGAATAAGTATCATTGACATCGTTCCATGCCCCAATTTTTTCTTCGTTCTCATTGTTCAATATGTAAGTGACATAATCCTCCCCATTACCACTACCGTCAGTTGGTTCACCTTCAGCAAAACCATCAAAAGTGAAAGGGTCTCCGCTTAGCCACACGAAAACCCCCTCTTCGTCAACGTCGGTTAAACCTATCGTGATCGTATTGTAATATCCTGCGTAGTCAGAGGTCCCCCCTTCCCCCCAGGTATCATAGACAAAGTCGTTTTCGGCCTGGCTGTTAATACTGATCAGGTTGCCTCCTAGGCTCTCTGCGTATTCCTGCAACTCCTCAACCGTACCTTTCGACGTCAAAAGGTATTCATTTCCGTTCCAGTAAACACTGTCTAAAATCACAATTTCAGCCTGTGTACATGCACTGCCCAGAAGCAGTAAAGCCGTAAACATGAAGCGATTCCGTTTTCTCTTTACCATTCGCGTTAAACCCACCTAAATCCTATTGCTGATTTTTTTAAGCAATAGGCGTACCATTGTCTTTCGAACCGTGATGCTTAAAATAAAGAGAAACATTTAACCGCCGTCTTGATAGGAGAAAAAATATCACGAGCGAGATGCCAGTCCATGGTGCCGGCACGGCCGCTAAATTTCGACTATCAACAAGATCTACCAGTGACTCACCGGTAACATCTCTTACCTGCAAGGCGTTGATGTGAACGTTACCCGCATTAGCGAAGACTTGGAATTCAAGTAATTGAGAAATGTCATCGGCAACAAAAACCCCAATGACATATTCGCCCAGGCCCTCTCCTTCCCCGGAAAGAAGAACGTCGTTTCCACTTCCGTCACCGACACTCATGATCCGATCCCCACCGTTAATGCCATCGCGAAGATCCGTAAACCAAATTTGTACCAGGTATGTATTACCTACGGTCAAGGTGTTGTCGCCTATCTGGAGTTGCACAACATCCTCGCCACCCCCAAAATCCAAGGTGCTGAGTATTGCATCATACTCGCTACTCCCGGTTGTCTCACCATTAAGGAAATCGTATTTTCCACCCGTGTCATCGCTAAAGTATGTCGATGATTCAACAAAAATTGCGTCAGCAATAACGGTGCTTTGATCTTCCTCACCCTCAACGTTAGAGCTGTCGAACGAAAAATTATACGCCTCTACACTTTCTCCCAGCGTTACGACATCCTCGACGCTTTCCGTGTCGAACGTTGGGTACCAAGAGATAAAGGCAGCCCGTGCCTGGCCAGTATGCGCGCATAACAGAAGTAAGAGAGCAAAGAAGGGCTTGGTGTTTAAGGTCGTCATGCTATTCCTGGTTAAGACTTTTGTTTGGTGGTAATGCAATAAGCGTTCCCAAAGCAAAAGCCTTACCGGTGAGGCAATGAGCGAAGCCTGTCGCGCTATAGATGGCGAATTCCGCGATGTTCGTTAAAACATCCTATTGCGGATCAAGAAGAACGGTACCATTCGGACCGATGACGGTCTCCAGCTCACCCTTTAAGACAGCGTCGTAAATAAAGGTAAGGGTACTGACATCCTGCTCACAAACTTCTAAACGGCCTGTGTACGTGATTATTTCTTCGTAGAGCGCAGGCAGGGGGGTGTAGTTAATAACTTTGGAGGAAAACGACTGTTGAACCGCCTCAAAAGAGCTTATGTCCGATTTAGAGAAAACCAAGAACTCTGGCGTCCACGTTACGGGCGTGTTTTGGCCATCTTGATTCAGCAAGTCCATCTTTTCCTGAAACTGGTAGGTCGTTAAATCGAGAGACCAATACTCATTCAGCGCTAACCATGCATGAAAGTGCAATGCCTTTGACCCCAGCTTTTCCGGCACAACCGAGGTTGAGATGCCAGGTCTAAATCCGGTGTGACTAATGACGCCGCCACTGGACTTGCCATCGACACGCCAAGCGGACTCACCAACCATCAACCTACTTTTGATCCCTCTACGCTCCAAGAAACACTGCGCAAGAAGGGAAATGCTGAGGCAATTATGACCATGGGTTTCCGAAGCCGCTTTAGCGAGAACCTGCATTGCGGTACCTAATGCCTTAAAATCGACATTTTTAAAGAGACGTTGAACGCGCTTCAGGTTCTTTTCGACGTTAACTTTAGTGGCCTTCATGGTGCTCCTTATTCGGGTTAACCCAAATGCCTAAATTATCAGCCTCGTCATAGAAGTTATCAAGGTTTTCGTCGAGCTCTTTGAGTGGCGGCATGCGATCCCATATTGGACTGCTCTTCTTGAGTTCCTGCCAGTCCTTGACTGTGTTAATGCTTTCAAGTCGTTGGAGTGCTTCGTACATATTGGAGGCGTCTTCCCCGAGGCGTTGAAGATAGGTGTCTAGCCTTTTTTTTACGTGATTAGCAATTTCTTTTCCAATAACACACGCATCATCATCAACAGCGCCTTCTTTGAAAAATTGCGCAATAGAGATCGAGACATTCCACTTCATAAACATTTACCTTTTAATGCCAGAACGAGAGCAGAATAATACAATCATTTTGATTACTTATCAATAGTGGGCCGCCCGTCATCGATAGGAATGTCAAGGTTTACGGGGGCGATTTGGGGCTGGACTCATCCTGACACTCTCGTCGACGGGTAACGCAAAACGAATTTCTTTAGGCAAACAACTGTCCACGATTCGTTGTGCGGCACTTTCCGGGGATGTTGCATTGTTGGTATTGACGACTTGTCGAATCAATTCCATATCCGCCTTCAAATCATGGGCGTTTAACGTGTGTACAACTTCGTTCGTTATTTGCTGAGGTGTTAACACAGACATATACTCTTGAAGTATTGGCAGAAGGGTTTCATTTAGCACCGATGCGGTACCCGGCATAATATGCTCCCTCGCATTGGGGAAA
The DNA here is from genome assembly GCF_036697315.1 of Alteromonas sp. 14N.309.X.WAT.G.H12. Lineage (NCBI taxonomy): Bacteria > Pseudomonadati > Pseudomonadota > Gammaproteobacteria > Alteromonadales > Alteromonadaceae > Alteromonas > Alteromonas sp. 14N.309.X.WAT.G.H12. The sequence continues at coordinate 80,303 of NZ_JBAHZB010000001.1, read as the reverse complement.
CTAAGAAATACCGATTTTACATTTTTCAATACGGGTACCCGCGCGTGTTTATGCATATTTTTGACAAGTATTAACCAATCGGCCCGGGTTCTCGAACTCATTGCTCCTTTTTTTGAAAGAGAGACCGTGCCACTCATATCCAACAAAAACTGACTCATTGAGTTGAAGGGAGTTTGGTTGGTACTGTAATACTTTTTTAACTCATGCTTCCCATGTAACAGTTGTACAGACTCAGCCACCATGGCGGCATCATTGTTATTGGTCTTGATTGTGAATGGTTGGACAATCCGCCGCTTATCTTTTGGCTCCCTCCCAGCATTATAAAGGGCTTTCTGTTTCTCTTTTAATTCTTCCGTAGCCAAGCCGGAAGCGATCGTCCGATAGGCAAAATCTTCCATCGTCCCATTACGCACGCGAGCGCCGTTCTGGCCAAAGACTTTAGGGGTATACTCCGTGGCATCAAAATAAAGTGCTCTTAATGGCTTTCCGAGTTCATCGGCAGCCCTACTCACCCCTTGAATAAAGGGATGGGTCGCGTCTTCTTCCCGGGAACCGTCGAAAACCACCCGGGCAAACATCCCCTCTTTTGCAAGCGCGTACGCCATATTACTTACATCCACAGCTTGTTCTGGATCTACAACAGAGGGTAACAGAGCCCCGTAAGCGTTATTTTGTGTTGGATGGTTAAATTGTGAAAGCGCTTCGTGAGATTGTTTGCTAGCACGCAAATCAATTTCGTTGTGCCAGCGTTCAATCCGGCTCGCGTTTGAGGTCGCAACGTGCGCTTTTACGTGGGTGAATCTCGGCATGATGTCACCGAGCGTTTTCAGTGCGTTCGATAACATCTTTAATCCTGGCGTGTATGCTGGATAATACGACTCCCCCCGCTTCATTCTTTCGTAGCCGCCCATCCCCCACTTAGAATCACTAAAAACGTGAAGTTCTTTTACATGAAAACCATTTTCTTTTGCGTATTGACTAAGGAGCTGTACACCACGGCTGATGGCGTATAATTCGACGACAACGCTATTCCTAGCACCAAACGTGGTCGCATTGAATTCAATGTCTCGATAAGGCTTCCCGGGTTCTATAAGGCGTAATGTACCCGCTATTCCACCACACATTTTATCTTCGAGGTATGAGCCATCACAAATTATCATTGCTCCGAGCGGAGGCTGATTCTTTTTATTAATATGACTGCGTTTTTGCGTATTACCGTAACGTATTCCAACACTTTTCCCCTGGGCCTGTTTTTCACGCATCCTGCAACATCCTGTTCATTCCTTATTAAGATGTTATCACAACACCTTAATTTTTCGTCGGAACAACACGCTCTGGATGGACAGGGAGACAGGTATGAAAACAAAATACTTCGTTGCGTTGGACGTGGTGGTCGATGTTCTGGCAGAATAGCCAGGAATGGGACGCCCTCCTCGTGTGGTCGGGAGTCTTAACTAAAAAACAATTTAAAACGCAAGGAGGCCATGACTATTACGGACACTGTTGACCATGATCCACCAGCTTCACATTACCATAAAACAATCTGAACTCGCCCATGATACGATTTTCATCTGTCATCAAGACGGATTGCTCACTTTCAGTTACGATGAGCCTGGCCACGCCTCCGTACGCCTGAAATGCCAACTCGAACCGGCTGACATTGTCTCTCCTACCTCGTTCTTTTATGAACTAGGATCCTTGGCGGCAAGAAAAAAAACCGTGTTCCCCCTCGTGGATGTCGCGCGTTTCGTGCAGTCGCCTGAGAAGTCCGTCACGGTGGAACTTGATCGTATTGCCGTACGCAACCAATTCGATACATTTTTTTATCCGCGGGATCACAAAAACAACTTGTCCCCCTTACTCCAGCACCTAGTGCCCGTCTTTTATCAAGGTTACCGAAACGCGGTTCTTGATTCTTTAGAGGGACGGAAAGGTAATCGCTCGTTTTTTTCGGGTTAATTTACTTTCTCAAGTTGCGCGTCGGCATACTCACTCGCTTTACCAAGGAATTCGATATCCTCCATAAAGGTTTGGGCGGCCGCTTCATCTTGGAGGATTCGAACGTCCTCTCTCAGCGGGCCAGAAAGATCATAGGTACCGAAGTCAAAATTGAACGCCAGTTCTTCGCCGGTACGTTCGCGGGCTCGTCGCAACACTCGGGTCGTCGTGGGCGTTGGTATACCAAAAATATCGCTAAAGTCACGCCGTCTCACGCTCTTATTCAAAAGAAGCTGCGCATCAACGAAAGCATCAACGATGTCGTATTTTGAAACACGTTCTAGCGCTTGGTACAACCGTGCACCGTGTCTTTTTTTGGCCAACTCTTTTTGGTTTTTCTCGTCAATGAGGTAGGCCGTGAAGCCGGTGTTTTTTTCGTAATACTTGGATGCGCCATACTTTATATTTGACGGGAAAGCATCGCGGTACTCACGGATCGTCCGCGTTACCTGCGCCGGGCCAACGCCGGTTAGCGCCATCAGCATTTCTCTTTTCATCGGTTTATCATCGCTGAGCATACACGCTTCCAGTGCGATCAGGCGAAGGTTCTTAAATTTTCTCATTACATCTCTCCAGGTTTTTCAGGTCACCACTCGTGCACGTTGTTTCGTGCTTAAGTTAATTATTAACAACCCGGTTTCCGTACTCACTAGTATGCTCAATACGCCTTATAAAAGGACCGTCGACTTCGGTTGGCCGATCTTCTTATTATTTTAATCAATTTGATTATTGTAGGTCAACCTTTTTGGTGATCCGAATACCCATAGCCCTCATAAAGGGGCCGGAAACACCACATCCCTAAGAAGCGACGGCGTTCCTTTTTTTGTAAAGCAGCCCTAATGAAATGTAGTTTTTGGCCGTTTCACTCGGAGTCCCAAAACTTGCCTGCTGCGCCAGTTCAAGCAACGTGTTACGAATGTAATCGGGATCCCCATGAACTTTCAGTATTTTGTGCGCCTTGTTCTCACAAACAATCGTATCTAACGTTATTCTTGGCTGCCCTACTACATCACCATCCGGCAGTATCACCTGATAGACGGTTGGACGGAGCCCGCCATCGTTGTGCAAATGAATGGACAGAGAGCCGAAGTCCGGACGTTGGTATATTTCAATGGAATTCCGGAGTGCCTTTAATTGCTCTACCATACGCGAGCACGTTTCTTTTTTGGTGTACATATTGTCCCTCATCGCTTTGCTTGATGTGTTAAGTCAATATGGGAAGTATACACGAAATGGCGACAGAAACAATCAATATGATTACGTGGATCCATTTATATTTCCGAGTTCACCAGGCCGCTACACCCAATGGGTTTATTTTTTAGTATGGTTATATTAACTTGTTTTTATTGACGAACGTAATCATGTGGATTATTATAAATCTCTCACACACACACTCACATTGGAATCTACTATGAAAATATTTCTTACCTCCCTACTTATTGGCTCAATCAGCGCTGCCTTTATTGCAACAACGTTCAACGTAGACCTTATCGCTAACAGCAATCACCGCTTTTACACCCTCGATGGGTACGCGGCCACTCACCCTGGCGTATATATTGTGGAATACAATGGCACGTTAGATTACATTCAACAATTAAAAGAAAGGGTACCTGCAGATTGTGAGATCGGTCATGATTACCTCACCTCAGCAATGATGAGTTACGGACGCGTACCTTTCAACGAGGTGATTCAAAGGAGTTTGGACGATACAATAAAACAGCTTTGCACTCGGTGACTACTCCCGCCTCACCGGGCGAGGGTTCACGGCCCGTATCCGGGCTGTTGCCCTGAACCCTATCAGGGCAACCTTTTTCGTGAAGGCTACCCCTCCCCTTCTGGCAGCAACTGCATCTGGAACGGAATAAACATAATAGATTCTGTCAGCGCCCACTCACGAAGAAATACGCTAATGAGTAAATCGTATTTTCTCCCTTTGATTTGTATGGGCAACTGAGAGAGCGCATTTCCGCTTTCATCACGCTCAATAGACACATCGCCCAACGTAATGTCCTTACTACAACACTGTTTTTTACCCATCATATGAACAAGCGAAGAGAGCATCGCTTTACGCAATTGGTGCAATTCAGCTTCTATGTGTTTGATAACCGGAGTCGTACTTGACTGCTCACCCTCACCCGTGGTGACTTGTTCAAATAAAGTAATGATTTCCGGTGACAGGTGGCTCTCAATAAACTGCCTTTCCTCGGCATCGGAACCTTTCCGCGCGAACAAATTATTAACAACATAATTGGTACGGGATGAAGCCATGGCCGCTAGTACATGCCCGATCCCCGCCAGAGAACTGCGGAACATAGTATCAATGGTTCCGCCTACCCTACCGTCAATGTCGTCAACCTCATGCAACGCCGCCAATGCAGATAAAACATTGTTTTTACGGGTGGTAAAGTCACCTTTTTTCCCACGGAGCGCTTCACACAACTTATGTGCCGCTTTTACTTCAGCTATATTGCACTGAACCAGGAAAGGGTCTCCCCGCTTTTGCGCTTGCGCTAATGCTCTGTCACTGAAGGCCACAATCGGCTGTAACGATTTTTCACTTATCATCGACTGGTACGCCTTAATGACACTATTATGCTTATTGGCACTCACACAAGCGCTAAGGGCAACCAGGGCTTTGTCTGCATAAGACAATGCGACCAGTTCCGCGATGAGAGGAAAAGCTGCCGTGTCCTGTTTCGCCAAGCCGTTTTCGATTTTAAGAACGGCCACACTGAACGCGAAAACGCTCTCTTTGGGAAGCGTAGCGTGGCTCTCACGCTTGGCGCGTTGCAAGTTGTTTGTCATTTCGACAAGTTGGGCGGTTGTTAATTCCATTTTAGCCTCTTAATAATCCATTATTGAACGGTCGATACAATAAATCAAAATGAGCTCTACATCAAGATATTGACCTCCTTCAGCGTCCCATGAATATATTTTTTACACTCCAAAACACCGACTCACCAGTGTAAACAATTTTACTCCGGCACTCAAAAAGAGTAATCCAAACCCTCATTCACACACATTTCCAGGAGAAGGAGGAATTGATATTTCGTATTTTTGTGCGTTGAAGGAAGGCTGCGGAACTGTAGTATCAGAATGAAATCGGGGTCAAAAGGAATAATGTTGAGGCCACCCTTAAAGATAATGGTTTTTGTGTTGACACGTAAGATCAAAATGATTATTATAGGCCATCAAAAACAAACGGGGATTTTTTGATGGAAACCGGACACACAAAACCGAGCGTTGGGGATAGGGTTATTTGTACCGCAGGCAGTTTGATTGGTAGTATCGGATACATTGGTGACGCCAACGTTTCGGGCTCATCGTACCCTCTGTATTTTCATGCGCGCCCCTTTTTTGACGGCGACACCTTTTCTTTTTCGGGCGGGTTACGTCAATACGCGAATAGCTCTGAAATCCTCAATACCGGCAAAACAACAAGATTCACCGTTGAGCTTTGTGAGGCAGGTTATACCGGCCTACCAAACGGGGAAAAACAGGTGTGTGACGTTGCGCTATGGGAATACCGCGATCCGTCCCCTAGCCCTTTCACGGGGATATTTTCAATTGATGATATCGCAAACAGGGGATTTGCAGACTATGACTTTGTCAAGCAAGACTCGCCTTCCCCTTTAGTCAAAACTTTCAACAAAGAAAGTGACTTTGTTGGCCGTGCCATCTTTAATGCCGCCAAGCAATTTGAGCCGCTGTCATGGACTCGCAAGAACGGTGTTTACGTTGTTAAGGCTGGGTTTAACGTTCTTGGTGAACACCCGAATACCAAAGCCTTTGAGCAATTCATTCAAGCCTACAAACTGACGTGGCATGAAGTAGAAAACGGCTGCGGCTATATCGTACCCAATATGGATGTCGCAGATTGGGCTCCTTCTGGATGGCGTGAACGCACAGATAAACCCATCTCTTATTAATTCCAGAAAACGGAGGGCATTCATGGCTCATCAAACACAACTTGCTCGTACACTTTTTGGAAACATTGCGAGCCTTATAGAAAACGCTGGGAATATCTTGCTTAATCCCCATGGTGAAAACACCAACAGCTTGAAGGGGGCTGTCCGCTTCGCTACAAAGAGCGTTCGCTATACCGCTACGCAGATACAAGAAGAAGACACGCGCCCTTTTCAATACGAAACGCGCAATAACACTATTAAGCAAGAGGAACAACTTTCTGTAGAAGGGCTTGCTCAGTTGAAAACGATACTCCATACCTTTCGAGATAGCGTTACACAGCATATCAATGAAACCCTTGGCGAGGTTATTAAGCTTCCGACCCCTCCCGCCGAAGAAGCTGACAACATCGTTGCGGGCACAAGGTATTTTGTCGGGCGATTCACTGAAATCAATGGTGAAATGCACTACCCGACCGTATTTTTAATGATTGTGCCGCCCGAAGAGGATGCTAATGATAAGCTTCACTCTGTTTTTTCTACCTGCCGAGGGGAGAACGTTAAAGCCAGTGCTGACTTTGTTACGTTTTTCGATGGACTTGCGGCTAAAGAACCTAACATAACTGAAATTTCCAAGCCCGATTTCGATATCATGCAAAAACACCTCGCTGTACTGTAAGGTTAACCCTCAAAAACAGCGCCGAAAAAGGCGCTTTTCTCTTGATTAAATAGAGAAATTCATGCCTAACTACCAACAAGAAATTGGCTCGATCCAATTTACAAAGACTGGGTATATTATTGTTGACTATTAAAATCAAAATGATTATTATAAAGTCTAAATTCACACTCTTGAGGCGTTTATGAAATACCTAATACTTTTTGTCGGCATTGCGGCTTTTGTTGTTCCAATGGTATTAAAATCCTTCACATCAACAACCGAAAATCATACGTTCCATACTCGTTCAGCAATGTGTATCCAGTCTGGTTCTTATAAGTCAAATAAATGCCAAGTTCTGGTGGACTACGGGGTTGATCCTCAGCGATATATTCAAGATGACAACTACCGCGAACAGGTTGATAAAATGCATATCAATGAAAATGGGAAGGCCACTTTGTGATTGGCTGATGTCCTTATGGTGGTTCTCGAAGGGCAGCTTAAAGCCCTTTTTCGCCTGCGCGTTATTCCTCGCCAAGCACAAATAAAACGCGCAATAGGCTATTGATACTTATCTTTCGCGACGATCGTTCGACTTTCAATCATAATGCGTGCTAATACCGAATTAACGGCTATAGCTCTTTTTATCGGTGCACGCAAAATCCCTACCCCGTGCTGAACGGCCACGACGTCACCCTTGCTAATGTCTGCATCCTTTACATGGTGAAACAACACGCAGCAATCTGGTAACCATGGGCGATTTCTTCCTTCTCGTATAATTTTCACTGTTTCTCCCTTTCAGAACTCGTTATCAAGTAAAGTTATAGGATCCCACCACGCCAATCACAACTTTGCAGTGCATATTAAGCAATTTACCTTCTTTGTCTAACGCGATACCAAACCCTATTTTTCAAATCTCCCCCAATTACATATTATTTCATTGAATCAAAATGATTATTGCTGTAATATCTTATAAAGATTTTCATTCACACACAGGAAAAGCCATGTTTTCACTTAACGATGTCTCAAGAGAAATCAAAGCATTCACAGCACTTCACGGTCGCGTCAATCGCGCGCTCAACATTATCAACAACGCTAAGGACGCACAGGATCCGGATAACCTGCGCGAGGTTGGACGCGAACTCCGCACCAAGATGCGCCCCTACAGTAACGAGATCAAGAGCGCGGACGGCGCGTTTCATCGCATTGTTGAAGCGAGCCTAAAACAACTGGATAAAGGGCTCCCTGGTAGCCTAACAGCCAAGTTATCACACCTGAAAAACGATACTACAGGGAGGGATCATTATTCTGGTTTTCTTTTTTTTACACCTGATAAAGAGTCCCATATCGTGTTAAAAATAGAAGCAGTGGTAGACCAACTTAACGACGTCGAGTTTTCTTCTGTCGCGCTCGTCGCCTCACAGAAGCCTCCCCAATGGCTATCAACACCCTCGACGTGCTTTATCGAAGACGTTGCATCACAAATGTTGCTCGATCCGTTTTGGCTCCCTAAGCGGATAGATAAAGACGCGCTAGAACGTGCAGAAGCCGAAATCAAACGTTTGTCACCTTTCTTAGAATTGTCCTTAGCACTCTTGGACAAGCCTCACTAACGCCGTCAGAACTATCGTTCCAGCGAGCCTCGCCTAACGTATCCGCCAGGGCAAGGCTCCCCCTCGGTTTTAATGAGAAACCAGGTACCCCAGTACGCCACCATCGTTGTTTTATTTCAATTTATCCTTGACACAGATAATCAAGTTGATTAATATAAACACTGTTAACCATGACCAAGGGAACAACATGATCCGATTAACTTGCGCTCTTATCGCGGCAACGTCAGTGGCCACCCTTTCGGGTTGCAGCTCTGCACCGAGACAAGTGACACCAACATATTATGTTGATGCCGTTGTTGTCGACTTCAAACGCGCACCTAAAATCTGCTACGTTAAGCGCAAATCCAGCAATAGCAGCGGGAAAACACTCCTTGGGATACTTGGCGGCGGCGCAGTCGGGTATCTTATTGGTAAAAACATTGGTAGTGGCAGCGGTAAAGACATTGCTACAGGCCTCTTTACGGTCGGTGGAGCCGTCGTGGGCGGCGCGGCCATGGTTGAGCCTAGCTACACCCCTCGCACCGGTGAAAAACTTGATTGTAAAAGCAATGGGTATAAAGCAACACTCGTATATCGCCATCCTGAATCCGGTATGGTGATCACAGAAAGCCGATTGTTTAAATCTCGCCCCAGCAAAGACACTGAGGTCAACATTCCCGTTCTTGGCAAAACCGTTTGGCAGAACGGATGAGCCTTTTTTTAAGGAGATAATATTATGTTGACATAACAATCAAAATGATTATAATGGTAGCATCTTAAACGTCCTGCTTTGAGGCCTTATGAAAATCAACATCGCCCCCTACACGTCTTATCACGAACTCGCGAAGAAAAATAACAATTCACGCGTTTGGTTAGAGGGCGAACCGCTTTTGCGTGCTGGGTATAAAGCCCAGGGCTTCTTCCGGGTTTCGTTTGACATAAAAAAACTTACCATTCGTTTGCATTTTGTGCCGGACTCCCCCGAAGCACGTAAGTTACACCGAGAAAAGAAGCTCCGAAAAGTCAGTGGTCGTAAAATGAAAGGCTGGATAAAGCCTATCGTTGACATCTGCAACGCGGATGTCACCCAGTTATTTGGCGAATACTGCCGTTTCCGCGCTCAAGCATTCTCAAATGGCGTTATTGAGTTTTCCGTTCACCCCGAAGAGCTAGCACGGGTGAAGCGTGAAACCACGTTCCTTAATAACCTTGAGGCGGGCGAAATACGTAAAGGGGATGCCTTTCTCGGTATTGGCATTTCTTCGGCGGGACTGGCCGAGGGCTTCGCCAATAAAGGGATCCGCTGCAGGCAAGTTTGGGCTGTTGAAATGGAAGCCCGGTACTTGGATGTCGCTTGCCAAAATTCACCTGACGTATACCAAGGCGCACACCTTTTTGCGGGAAAGGTTGAGGAAATTGAGAAAGACCTGCTCGAACCGGTTGACGCTTTTTCTTTTTCAATGCCGTGCACAAACCATTCCCTGCAAGGCCGAGCAAAGAAATCACTCGCCTGCGCAGAAGATGGCAATGAAGTCACCGCGTTATTTGGGGTTGTGGCGATGATCAAAGCTTCAAACCCAGCCCTTATTTTTTCAGAGAACGTACCAAGTGCCCAAAATTCGACAACGTACCAGTTACTAAAAAAAGAACTACACCGCCTTGGCTATACCTGCCAAGACATGATCCTCGATCAATCACACAGCGGTGCCCTTGAACGCCGTACTCGCTACTGGTTTGTTGCCTACAGCAACGGGTTGGCAATTGGGGATGTTGACGTCGCTCAACGAAAACGTGTTTATGATACGTTTGGGGAAATCATGGAAACGGATGCTGAATACACCGGCAAATGGCATGACATAGAAAAACTGATAACCCGTGAAGCCGTCAACAAAGCCAATGGCCGAAATTTCGCTATGAGCCTGCTGACGCCTGAGACGCGTATTATCAATACGTTGTCGCGTAACATCACTAAGCATCAAGTTTCCAATCCCGTGGTACCAAGTAACGATTTGAAAGCCTATAGACTCCCTACAATCAATGAGCATGCCGACATTAAACTTGTACCTCGGCGACTCATTGGCCACGCCTCTGCAACAACAGCGCACGAAGGACTAGGACAAGGAATTGCATATCATCATGCCGTTGGCCTCGCAGAAGCCACCGCACAAAAACTGCTCGACAAACACGCCTCACAAAGCACTCTCGCTTTCTGAGGCGGCCACCACCACTTTTATGATTAACAAAGGACTTCCAATGACGACATACACCGTTTTCGCTTTCTACGATGAAACTGGACAATCCGCAGCTTTTCATGTTGAAGCTAGGAACCCGAGTCACGCGTTTTTTGTGGCCGCAAAAGAAAATACACAAGCAACGTTCCTTTCCGCCGTAAAAGGGGCGTTGTTTGAGGGCGAGGATGTCGGGTTTACAGGGGGATCTGTTGTTGATGCCAGCACTATCTTGGAACAATCAGAGGTTTTCGACATCTAAAGGTTGTCAAACTCTTTGCTTCGATTGGCACACTCCTTGCTATATTCTTATTTCGAAAACACTAATTAATAAGGGTATTTGGATATGCACATCTTAAAATATGCGGCCTTGGCCGCCATGGTAGTCGCAGGAAGCGCTAACGCTGAATTAGTCGAAACTGACTGGCTAACTGACGGCGATGGGCTCGCGACGTTAGACACCACGACTGGACTGGAATGGCTTGACTTAACAGTCACTGATAGTTTGTCAATCAATGAAGTGTCACTGGAGCTCGGTGAAGGCGGCGATTATGAAGGCTGGCGTTTGCCCACCGCCGAAGAAGTTGAAGCGCTGATCATTAGTTATTTTGGTATCACTGACTATAGCGAAGATGTAGACACTTACACTGTCGACAACAGTGACGAACTTGTGGATGAATGGCAGTATTACTTTGGTGAATCCGGCGCTGATGGCCGTTCCATGGGGCGCTATGAAAATACCTCTGGGGATGGTTCGTTGGCGGGGACGCGCGATAGCGGAACCATCTTCATTAGCTATGGCACTGACGACTTTGATGAAGCCTATCGCTATTACGGCGTCTTTCTAGTCTCTGATGGGGGGACCACATTAAGCTCTGTATTAGATCCATCCATCAACACGCCCACCAACGTGCCAGCACCCGTTGGATTAACCTTGGTAGGGGCCTTGCTGGGTTTCGGCGCATTTAGGGGCCGACGAGGCAACCACCTACAACCCGCCTAGTGCTAAATTTAGAATGCCTTTATCGGGCTCCCTGTCTTTATTTTATCAATATAGACAATCCCATTTCCGCACCGATAAAGGCCTTCCCTGGATGGCTCGTTTCCAGCTATCCCAAAGCGAAACAACTAAAGAACCAACGCCACCATCTCGCTTACTGTGCTAAACCACCCAAAGAATATTCGCCTGCTTTACTTATCTTTGACACTCGGAAGGCTGCCATATTGCTCCTATCGGAGGTAAGAGGTAGTGCTCACTCTCAGGATTATGGGAGATACTTTCGGTATAATTGACTATATTAGGCATGTATTCATCTATTGCAAAAGCACTAAATTTGCCTTGTAAGCACATTGGTGAGCCACAAGTGTACGCTATCCCAACTCCCGATTCGTCCGACATTTCAGTTATATACGCTTCCAATCCATTATCGAGGATAATATGCGCATAAACGTCAAACTCTACACCGTTTTTTAATTTAGCTTTAACGGGCACTACTGTTCCTTATGGGGGGTTAAACTAAAGTATAGAATAATCAATACAATCCCCTTAATCAACTCAATGTTTATACTTGACCTCGCAATAAAACCCAGTATGGCACCTCTCCTTATATCAATTCCTCGTATATGTATATAATTTTTATAAGGTGCACTGACACACTTTTGAGACTGTCAAAGGGGAAATCGATACCCTCTTCTCCGTCATGTTGTTCCCTCGTCTTTCTTAATTAAATGGCTTCAAAGGCTATATTTTGTTGACATTTATGTTCAAAATGATTATTATAAACACTCATTCACACACACACAGAGATTGATTATGAACACTGACCTTTTCGAGAACGTATCAAAGAAACTGTATGCTATCGCAGAAAAAGACGCCGTTGTTTCGGAGTTACTGGAGGCAGGCAATCCCTTTGAAATGACACCTCATGCATTCCAACTTCTCATCATCAATGCAATGAGCAACGACGGCAACAACACTGCGTTGATTAACGTGCTTCAATGTATTGTGCAACGACAGTTTTACATTGAATGCATACCGTGCCTTAACGGCCAGTTCGCGTTTGGCTCTACGGAGATTGATGGTGAAGACATCCCCTATATCCACACCACACCAGCATCGGCTTTCGCGGATTTAGCAGAGGAAAAGCAACGCTATAAAGAAGAGATAGAAAGCGGAGACCGTGAACCCGATGATGAATACGAGGGTCAGGTTGCCGTACTTAAATGGGACGGGGGTGATAATATATCCATCTTGGAATTCGGGCCTTTCCCGTCCGTATGGATCGAAAACGAATCATGGCGGTGGCATGCCGGGATCGAGGACAGTGCTGCCGCCTAAAGCTCACCAAAGGGGCGTTCGCGCCTCTTCTCCCTGACGTTTTACAGGCACTCATCTGCGCTGTTTTTTTTGTCAAAACTAACGCTAAAAAAGCGATTTGTGTTGACTTAAGTAATCAAAATGATTATTATAGACGTTCGTTCCCGCGCACCTTATTCCATGAGGATAGAACATGAAAATTGCACAATACCGCCGTCTCACTGAAAGCTTAAACCGAAAAGCACACGTTGACTACCATGCTTGTGTGACGAGTCAAGAACTTGATGGATGGCGCATGATAACGACACGCCTCGTTGACGACGCGATCCATGCTATTTGCCCTCGCGCCAAGCTGGACGATGTAAAAGAAATGTCTAAGGCCATTGCAAAATGCAATGATTTATTGGCAATTTCTCCGTAAACCCTCGCCCGACAGGCCTTCATTTACGCACACGCAACACCATAAATACCACCTTCGCAATTAATATAACAAAAGATACGATTATTTGTTGACTTAAATAATCAGTATGATTATCATTGTTTTGTTTTCACACACACGAGATAAATGATTATGTACATTGAAGATATGAAACAAGATGTTGATGTTGCTACCGCTAACCTATACCTCAAGGAGACCCAAAGGAAAGCGAAAAACAACCTTCGTAGCATTGAAGAACTGGATCTTCGTTATTTCCATTTTTGCAAGAAAAATGGCCTCGACTCAACAATGGGTCCCGAAAGCCTCCTGTTCACGTTAGAGATGGAATCCCCCTGCTATCGTTACATAGAACGCTACTTAACGCTGCGGGACCGCGCGTTTGAAGATGGCCTATTTCTCATGTCCGACGTGCCTCTCAAGCCCACCCCCCTCGAAACGAAAATGGCCTTAAAGGCAGTAATGAAAGAGCTTGAGGAGCTGGCAGAACTCGATACAGAAACGCTTATTGAGTCCGTTAAAAAAGAAACAGAAGACGATGGCTCTCCCACCATTGATGTCTCAGTTTCGATGCCTGAGCGGAACGCCAAAACGACCTTGCCTTGCTTATCTTCGGTAAAAAAGGAAACAAGCCCTATCCAGTTCGGTTTAATTTTTTAAGGCTAAGGGGGACAACTTTCCCCCTCTCATCAATTACGAGGTAAACCCTATGAAATTTTATGACTGCATCGACAATCTTGGGAAAGCGAAATATCTTGTTAATTTTCACGACGAAACACAAACCTATCCTGACGGCACGCCTCGATTAAACGTGCGAAAGTTCACCAACAAAAGGAAACGTGATCAATTTGTTCGCTCGCTAAAAAAAATGGATTACCTGCAACTGGGGACGCATTAACGAAAAAGCATTGCAGCGAGAACTGCTACGGTGCCTTTTTCCTATCTTGGTGATCCCGGCGCAGAAGGTAACATCCGCTCCTTTCCTGGGGGCGGAGGATTCGAATAGTCGGGTACTTTAAAAAGCCGAATCGCTCACCTCAACCAGCCTCACGTCAAACCGAAACAGTTGGCTCAACCAACACGTTAAGGCAACGTGCTTTTTGACTCGAACATCGTCGTTTACATATATAACGAGGATAAAAAAAAGAAGCGGTCAAGCTTCTTCTTCTTAGACGAGTGAGTTACTCCCAAACATGGCCATGGCCTTTCTTAACAAGACCGCCCAACCACGACCCTAAGAAGCCGTTTAACCTTGCTTTCAGTTTAGGCGCTACGTATCCAGGCCGGGGATAGACCTCATTATAGATCCGCGGTATCGTCCTTTGATAAGCGTAAACTTCGACTGTTTTACGTTCAGGACTATAAAATAAAGTCATTTTTATATCCTGGCTTGGCTCACTATTCTGGGCAATAGAGAGAGCCTGTGTATTTGGGCCGTTAAAGTTGTCTAGGTTCTCCAGTCGCTCGAACACTAAATCTTGAGTTCCATCCGCCTTGCTCTTGCCGTTACGACGCAACGTCCCATCTTGTTGGATAATGTTAAGCGCTACGAGTTTGTCAAAACTGGCTTCAAAAACTGATTTGCTCATAATCTATGCTCCCTCGGTAGTTATTTATTCGAGCAGTAGGAGATGCTCGATTCAATCTCTATTATACATATCTATTAGATATGTTTCAACGTCACGTCCACAATTAATACCAGTTTTTATTCCGCTTCTTTCATTTTCTTTTATTTCATAACATCAAAGCGCGACTAACCCGTCGCGTAAACGGGCACCATGTTGCGCTTTGCAGGTCCAGGAATACAATCATCGCACATACCTAACAGCTATGTAAAAATGGTTGGGTTTCTCTTTATTCTTGTTGACACCTGTAATCATAAAGATTATTATGGGTACTCATTCACACACGGGAATTACTTATGTTCATCACTTTAAATACATACCTCGAAGCGGAATACAAAGAACGTTGCGAAAACACGTTCGTTGCTCGCGCGTACCGCAAACAAGGCGGTATCAAAGCCTTTAAAGAGTCCTTTTATGCCGTGGGCAATTTCACCTCATACTTGAAGGCCATCAGTGGTTCTACGCTCAGCATTTCGCAAACCTACCACTTAGCAAGAGCGTATCTTGTTCACGGTGGCAGAAAAACGAATGAAATCCCTGCCATTCTCAACAGCATATGCCTCTACTACGACATCACCTTACCATTAGCGTACGGGATCACCTCTAAGGAGTATTGGGCTGAACGGTTTCCAGCTCATACAGAACAGGATACCAAGGCTGCGTTGGAACCGGGCCAGGCGATTTCATTAATACAATAGCAATCCACCCCATATTCCTTTAATGTGTGGTTTGCGTGAACCACACGCACCGTGGGACAGACACGAACATCGAGGTCATTATGAACTGTACTATCTGCAATAAACCTATCATCTTAACTCCCAGCGCCAAAGAGCGGGCCGCTAAATACGGAGGAAAACCCAGCGATTACACGGCTCTTTTTACCGAACATTCTGATTGCGCTATCAAAAAGCGTAATGAGGATACTTTAGAATTAATGCGACAAACCACTCAGCAAAGGGAAAATGAAAGGGGGCGCTACCCTTTGCGCCAGGAAACAAACCTTTAAGGTTATTCGGCGAGATCTTTATTCTAACCCGGGAGGATCTTGACAGTGCCCAGGCTTCACCCCTCAATGGGCATAATAAAGTGCGGTACGGCGGCTCCTACACCAGCCGTACCTACAAAGCGTGTCCGAGGCAACCCGCTTTGATAAAAGTTATTATACCTTCCTGGCGCTGGCTGCATCAAATTAAACGCTAAAACATCCATCATGGAGGGGGAGAGCCGCTTTCCCACCCCTGCAGGGTTTCTCAAAACGAATTCATACGAACTCGAAAAAAACACTTTAACATATCTAATAGATATGTATAATAGAGATTGAATCGAGCATCTCCTACTGCTCGAATAAATAACCACCGAGGTCACCATGAGCGATTTTACCACTTTAACCCTTACCGTCACGAAAGCCTATTTTGACGCGCACCAAGGCCTGTTTGAGAATACGGCGCTTATCGAGGTCAAAGAACAAGGTTCCGTCGTTCTTCTTGAATACCATGACGTCAGTGACGAACACTTGGGCATTGAACCCATACTTCAACGGGACCAGGTACCTTACGACAAGGCATGGACTATCATCGCTGGACCTGAGCATAACCGCATCCTTGCTAACGGCAAAGCGGAGGCTGAGGCCTTTCCGCGTGACCTGCCTGACCAGCCTCGACTGATTGAATTGGACGCGGCAATTTTAGCTTACGAAAACGGCGAAATCGGGGCCTTTCTTAATGAACAGAAAAAAAAGGCGGCTTCACGCCCGCCGGCATCCTCTCTGTTAGAGGATGAAAACCAAAAAGCGACCCTACTGCGGAGCAAAAAACAAATCCCTTTCGCACTGGGTAACGAACTTAAAGGTTATATAGAAACCGGCGAAGGACTCGGCTTGGCGGTGCACGTTGACGGCTATAGCGACAACATCTCCCAAAATCATAATGGTACCCCCATATATATCGAAATGTACGAGGGCTGCCTTCGTGCGGTCTTGTATTCAGACATTAACCAAGAGGATCCCACTCACGTCATTTCGCTGGAGAACGCAAAAATCGACAACCGATTTTAATGCACTGTTTAACTGACATGGCCGTACCCGGCCATGCTTAACTAAAATGGAAAATGTATGTTGTCACCAACAAAAGAGAATAATAGAAAGCTATACACTGAAGCGCGTTTGGCTGCCAATTGTTCCCAGAACGACTGGGCGCGCCTTTTTAATTTACAACCTGACACCGGCGTTAAACACCGGCAAAAAGGACAACCCAATGTCTCTGCAAAAGAGAAAGGGACAAAAGGGGTGAACCTCTCTGAGTGCTTAGCGGCCGAGCTGCTTCGCTATTTTCATGCCCAGGGATATGACGTCAAACACATCGAATTTGACGAAAACAATCGTATCGTTAACATACCCAGAACTGACAACAAGTGATCAGCCCCGTTCTCCTCTTACCGGGCATAGGGAATTAAGTGAGCATTGATTGAAGCCTCCGACGACTCATTCTAAGAATAGAGTCGTAGAATGCGGCTGACATATGTTCAATAGCGTTCGAGTAGATCCTTCTCACCATGGACGGTTAATTGGGGAGGCATCGTTTCATGGCTTACAAAAAAAATGGGGACGCTGGGGGGAAGTAGACAAGGAACCTTGCAACAATATACATGGCCGGTTGCATTAGCAGAAACGAGGTTGGCTTGCCTTTATTGAAATAAGGCAACGATACCTGTTGCGTGCTCCCCACCGATTTAAGTGGGGAGGCAGCCTATAGGATCACCTGCCGCGGCGGGGTCTATACTTGGGAGCACTCTCTGGTTCGGGCAAACGTCCATCATGAAAACGGTACAATTCTTTAGCTTGCCGCTCAGTCTCTTCGAGTGAAATAGCGTCCAGGTCCTCACCTTGCTTTTCCCGCGCCAGTTCAACCCATAGCAATAGATTTTCTTCGTTCAGATCTTCGAACGCAATCACATCTATTGCGCAATCTTCAACAAGAAATTCTGTTAAATTTTCTTTTAGAATGTCGACTTTGCGAGAGTCAAAAGAAACGCCAGCCTTTTTCAGCTCTTCAAGGGCTGCACGGACTGCTTTATCCACATGAGAATCAGATAAGTTAATCATAATTAGGCAAAGACCTCTTAGTTTAGTAGGAAGTACCCCCCTTTTATTCTGCTTTATTATCTGGCAAAAAAAAACGCCCCAATTAGGAGCGAATAGAGGGAGCACACTCGTCACAACGGGATACGGTGTTCATTGGTTCGCGTGAGGTTGGGCGACGGGTCACAACTCCCGTCGCCACTTTTGCCAGTTATCACACTGGCGATTCACACACGAAGTAAACGCTTTGCTTTTGGGTTGATTAGGCAGTGGATAGCGAAAACCATCACCGCTTTTTACTAGAAGCCATTGTCTATGCAATAACACCCAGGGAACCATACCCAAACTTTCGTATTTCTGAGATGACCGAACGTAGATTCTGGACCAACATTGGCTCTCTAAAATACATCCTAGGCGGAAGCGCTTAGCACATTTCCGCCTAGCTAAAATCTACGTACATAGTAATCTTTTTGAATCGTCACGGCAAGCGTTTTCTTTAGTTTTAACTATTTTTTTTGTTTCATTACGCAACGAGATATGAATGCCTGGTACGTTACTCTACTGCCCACATTAACCACAAATACAGCACGGTAAGGGAAGGCTAGCAGGCATAAAAAAAACCCAGGGCTTCGTTATCATTGATTTATATTTCACTGCAGCGCTTGCAGTACACGCTCAAGGAAACGCTTACCTTTGTCTGTCAGGTAAGCACGGCGTACCCTATAGTCGTTCTCATCATGCTCCAATTTAATTAAACCTAACCCATCCTTGTGTGGGCTAACGCGATCACCCAGCATCCTTAGATTACGGCTGATTGTTGCTTTGGGTATACCTAAACGCTCCACCAATCCTGTAGAAGATAGGCCTTCATTACTGGCTATCTGGAGAAATACAGCAAAACCGTTAGGGGGGAAGTCGGGGTGATACTTTCGCAGTAGAGAGGCGATATTCAATCCCCTTTCAAGTTCTTTTCTCATTTGTTGCGGGTCCAAAATGTTTCATGATTTTATCCCTACCTTCTCAGTCACGCCGGTAAGTTAGGCTATGGATGTTTTCCATGTTTTAAAGGTAGGAGTATGTAGAATCAAAAGTTTTCGTCGAGATCCTGTTGTCTGACGACGTTCCTGGGGAAATGTAAAACCAAACCGTTGCGCGGTTCAGTTTTCTTCATTTAGTTGAGATTGAAGCGCGTCAATACGAGCCATCAGCTCTTCTAACTCTTCCCTAGTCTCTTCTAGGTATTCCAGGTCATCTTCAAACACAGGCCCTCCTTATACCTCTGAAAAATATCTAAGATTGTGCATTTTGTTGATGTCCTGGTCAGAAAAACCAGATTCAGATAGCATTTTAGATTCGTAGTAACCTAGATTTATCAAGGCTGGTTGCGCGGCAAATTCTTTGTCACTCATGTATGCAGACGAAAGCTTTTGTACGCTTCTAAGCTTAAAGGTTTTACCTACCTTACTGACAACGATTACGCACTCATAGTGCCCACCAAAACCATCATCAGTTTTAAAAATATGCCTGTTGGTCATCTGTAATACCTTATCGTTTAAACTTTTAACTTACGGGTATACTACCATTTAGTTTCACATTGTCAACTAATAATTAAGCGGTTTTTCTTTCTTTAATGCACATCCATGATGAAAATATATATTGCCTGGTAACACCTAATAACAGAATGGATTCTTTTTTTACGTCAAAGATATCGCTGTAAAGACGCGTCGCTGGCTGGTACTTTATCGCGGCAATATCGTCCGCAAACCCACCCTGGATAAACGCATCAATGTGACGCTTACCAGCCGAGGTCACATTAAATAAAGCACCGTACGCATCATAGTTACATCTCCCATCTTATATCACTAATTAAACGCTGAATTTTACTCGATGTATGATTCTTTATTGGAGGAACGTAACGCTTTTGCTCAACGTATTCTAGACTTGGAAAGATAATAACCACTAATATAAAAATAATTAAGTAATTAAACCTCTTTCACTTGCGCATATCTATTGGGTATGTATAATTAATCATGAATCGGGCATCTCCTACTGCCTGTTAACTGGATTAAAGCCGAGGTGATTATGAGTAAATATTTAAAAGCGCATTATGAAAACTTAATGCTACAAGCGCAAACTGCCGCTGAATCTAAATTTTCAGCAACTTTTGTAACTAGCAGTAAAAATGTTTTATTGCTACGCGAAAAGTCTCCTAGATTAACTCGCCAGCCATTTTTAACGATGAAAGTTAACTTACATGACATGCACTTCCATGATGGTCGTTACGACATGAGTTTTGATAGTGCCGTTGAGGACTTCAAAGGGTGTGTTGAAAACTCGTCTTTTAACCCTCAATTCGACACTCCAGCTATAAAAGGAGGCAAGTAATCATGGTTATTGCTTATCAAATTGAAGACAATCATGGCCGAGCTTAGCATGACAACATTGACCGTCCTGGCAACCCCAGAACGGCTCTAAGTGAGCAAAGAGCCATTGAATAATGCCCTGTCTCCTACCTGGGCTTTTACATAACCTTGCGAGGTATACACTAATTCATTGCTAGCACAAGCGCGTGATTGCTTGTCACAGCTTATCGACAGTGCCTTTCTCGATGCAACAGAAATGGCAAATTATTGCTTAGAAGTATTTGATAAGTATGAATGGGAGCCTAAGAGCAAGTTAAGCGAAGAAGGTGGCATTCGCTGGGCTGCACTTCTCCAAAAGGGTAATGATGGAGAACTCAATGGTGATGAACTATCAGAGTTTCTGGAACTAACAAGTCCTGAAGGACAAACTCATATGTACTATCATCGAATCCATGCTAGGAAGCTTGTTAATTCACTTCAGGAACATGAAAAAGAAGCGAATTCAACGGTTGTTTCAATTGATAAGGCGAGCAAAAAGGGCTGCTGCAACATGCTTGTTTGACTTGGGATCTGACGAACGCAACGCCGTAAAGGCTTTATCTCCTGATGCTATTTTTGATGCAGTACAGCTATCATCTTCATTAACGATAAATGTAGATAACACAGAGTATGATCTCGAACCTTATTGGCCATATCTTTCAGAAGATAATGCGTTAGAGATATTAGAGGACATGCGTACCGCCATCGAGTCAGAACTGGCCTCGCAATACAAGGCGCTGACCTGATAAATACCCGTTAGCTTTCAACCCTAAAAGATGAATCCGTAAGCAAAGTGAAAGCCATCAACGGTTTCATCGACAATAAAATCAATATTGGTATTGCCTTGCACTTTGATGGCTATAGCGATTGCTGCTCAACCGATAATCAAGGTAAACCCGTGTCTATTGAACGGTACGATGGTGATTTACGTGTCATTGATTACGCTAAGTTTAATCAGGAAGATCTAACACACGTTATTTCACTGGAAGGCGGACGACACGAAAAGTGCGTAGCGGAACAACCCTTATATAGCGCTAATGACATTATGGTTAGCGCTTCACTTTGTATGAGATAACTATGCCCACCAAAGAACGCAATAACAAATTCTATGACGCAGCGCGATAATCAACAGGAACCTCTCAGACCGATTGAGCGAGGTTTTTAACTTACAGACTGACACTGGCGTTAAGCATCGACAAAAGGCCATCCTAATGTCGCTGAACTCCCATTTATAGGTCATACCCTGGTAGAAAGCACTTCCAACAGGACGCGCTACCCCTCTCTTTTTAAATCACAGATAACCCGTATATGACAACGCTGTATGTTAACTCCCCCTGCAAAGATCCCCCTTACATGAAAGCGGTAAGGGCCATCGTTGGTCAACAAACGGCAGCGATATTCACATCCTGCCTTACCTAATACCGCATCGCTCGACAACACATCTAGCACTTCAATCCCACCAAGACGCGTCGCTGCATGGTACTTTATCGCGGCAATATCGTCCGCAAACCCACCCTGGATAAACGCATCAATGTGACGCTCACCAGCCCAGGCTACATTAAATAAATCACCGTACGCATCAACTAATCCGCGACGCTTAGTCAGACGTTCTTTACGTGTCATTCCCTTTGCTCTCTCACACTCTATACGGATCTTTTCCAGTAAGGTGCGGAGCTCACTATAAATACCCTCAAGGCTAGGCGTTATCTCTTCTGTTATACGTAGCACCAACGCTTTAGAGGCCACAGGTAAGGCTTTCCACTGCGCTTCCTTCCGCTGCATTTCGGTCGCTTTACGACTGATTTTTTTGATCACCGGCACGGCTTTTAACACAAGGCCGCGAGCCGCTATATCGCGTAACGCTGCCGCTCTTTCATCAATGAACTGACCGACTTCACTGCATGCCGCCAAAGCAGAAACCCGCCTCTCAAAGGCTTTCATTGTGTGTACCGCTGGCGCACTGTAATAAAGCTCACTGGCCGCTTCTCCCACCGCACTCGATTCGTCTTCATCCATTTTCAACAAGCCTGAATCCTTAACCAGCTCGCTAAATAACACCCCAATAAGACTGTTCGCATACCCTATTGCGTCTTTTTGGGCCGACTTTGTTTTAAATGATTGTGCTGACAATGCGGCTGACTCTGATGCAACGAATCGCTCGTAAGTATTAACAAAAAAGGTATTCCCCTGGCTCTTTTTAGCTAAATAAATCATGTCTAACATCGTAATACTCCGTGCGTGGCTGCGTGAAATTCACCTTGATATAATAATCAAATTGAGCACGAAAATCAAGTTTTAAATGCCCATGTTTTGTCATTACTCACGGTTTTTACTAGGACTTTTAACCATAAAACCAAACCTTTATCACAGTTGTACGAACGTTGTTTCGTTTCAATTCTTGAACTTCGAACGGTGAAAATGCGTGCTATCATGCCTGATTGAAACGGTCTTACGTGTCATAAACGCCCTGGTTTTTCGTTTCCATTCAACGGTCAAACCATAAAGCGGTGGCATCATCTCGACGTGTTGTTGTGCTTAAATTCACATATAGCGGGTGGCGTTCTTGTTAATCCTATTGGTAACGCTTACGGTAAGCTTAGACATGATATCGCGTCCATATCAGGGCTATCTATCAAAATAAAAGGAGAGTGGGACCCGACGACTTACGATGCAGTAAGTGTTCTCGAATTTGTTGTCCGTAAAATGGGATGTCCTATAAAACTACGCGCTATATTGCTAGAATTAAACACGGACGTTAGAACATTATGACTGGAACTTGCGCTTTAGATATTCATTCTCACGCTCCGGTAAAAGGCCGGATATTCCTTTTCCCGATGAACATTTAATGCCGGTTTCTATCCCCCTACACTGGGCTACCTTAGAGTAGAGCTAGCTCCCATAGGCCGGTTAATGGCCGTGTCTTGATACCCATTGAGGCCGATATTGCTAGGGCATCGGTAAAACCATCCGCCCCGTAATCCACCTATTTCTTTAAACCATTAAGGTTTAGGTGAGCGTTTTTAGCACCCCTGCGCAGCCTGGTAATAAGCATAATCAAGCGGTAAATAAAGGTGATCATCAACGTTACCAACGTACTCCCCCTCTTCGTGATTGCTGGCTTCAGGTTTAATCATCACTCGGTAAGTCTCCGGGTCAATGTCCAATGCGTCACCATCAATCGTACTACGGATCCTTGATTCCACCCCCACTTTAAGCGCTCTTATGTCATCTTCCTCAAGCAGGATATGACCGTACCGCGAAGTGAAAAGCCGCCCTTTCTGAGGCAATACTGCCCAGCCCTTAGATGCCATCAATGCTACATCACTCAGTTCGTCGTCGCTGAGACGAAACAGCATTTCCTCATCACGGCACGAACCGTAACTTTCAAATCCCTGACTATCCTTAGCTATTAACACATACTCTCCGCTCTCAATATTCTTGAGCCAATGCGAGGATAATATCTCTTCATCGTAACAAAAACACCCCAGTTTATTGTCGTAAAAACCGGTATTTATAATCTGCATGCTCTACTACCTTCGCCTATGAATAAGTCACTATAATAACCATTTTGATTGCCAAATTCAATCGGGCAAAATAAAAAACTCCATATTAAAAGGCTCAATACTCACTCGTTACAATACTATAAAAAGGAAAATTCACCCCCATCAACACCTAACCCTGAACTCTAAATTTCACCACTACAACACTTCCCCAGGTAAATCTTATAACAAAGTCTTATAGCGCAATAACGACACCAGGATCTTACGTAAACGATTCTGTAAATCTGCACCTTATAAACGAATCAATACCATTATCTCTACATAACACACACACAAGTAAAACTCCCTAATCCATACAGTCGCGGTTATAGACCAACAGCATCAATATAGTTCCCAGGCCCCAGCACCACACATCCATCTTGGTGAATAACAAGGGGGGACTCTCCTTATCCTTGCTCATTCACCACCCTCCTAACTGCTACATATACCCCTAATTAATGCCTGTTGTTATCCCTCAATACCTTCAATCATTCCTACAGAGTTTCAACAACTTTCACGCGACATAACATTACCCAGTAGCCTGTTACAGGTAACAACGCTACCCTCACCATCGGACAAGAACTCTCCCCTAATTTTCCTGTTGTAATCCCAACAATCTTAAAACAGAACCGTTCACTGCATACAGAGTTCCACCAATACATAACACGGCACGCACACATACTAAGCAGGCTTTCCGCCTCACCCCTGATTCGTTTCCCACTACACTAGCAACATTTCTTACCGGATATACGTATAGCTAAACCTACAGAACGCTCAACGTTTTTCAGTCGCATTTTCAGTTGTTGAAATAACGCAACGTTGATGTAACCACCCATTAAATGATGCAAAAAAAGCATGAAAAACGATATTTTTAAACACTTCAAAGTTGCGTCTATTGTCTCATTTTGGTAAAATAAAATACATTAACAGGCAGTGAGAAACGTCCATGGGGAATAATTTTTTAACAGTTGGTAATATCAATGATTTACCTGACTTAATCAGCGATTCTGATGGTGTGATAACAGACTTTTCCACTGCTTTTCATGCTTACATGGCTGACATTCATGGTCATGTCGCTCACGTAAATGAACCTGAAAATTACAACTATTCCGACGCATACCCTAACCACCCCGAACCTTGGGTCCACATAAAAGAATTCGTGAATAACCCTGTTCATTTTGGCTCTGTTAAAATCTACCGAGAGGCCATTGACGCATTAAAAGTACTACACGATGCAGGGGTGAAAATCCGTATCCTTACCGCAACAGGCGACTCCCGAGATGTCATAAATACGAGATTAGATTGCTTTAACGAACACCTATCTCGCTATGTAGAGGATGTCCAATTCCTTCCTTTTGGGGCCCTTAAAACAGATGCTTTAAAACGTTACCCCCCTGGTTTTTTTATTGATGATCTTGTCCGTGAATGTCACGGTGCGCTATCAGCAAACCACAAACCTTTCCTTTTCCATCGTCGTTACAATGCATCGGCCACATTACTAAATGGTGTCCACAGATTGAAATCAGGATGGTCTTCCTTGCCTTATTTTCACCAAAGAAAAAGCTCTGGATAATCGTATTCACGAGGTTGGAACACCTCCTTTTTTTTCTTGGCATTACGGGGCACGCGATGCGCACCCCTCCATTTCTTTTGTTAATACATCATCAATCACTCAGCAGCACCTAAAATGACCTTTGTTATATTAATCACCTTTTATACTTTGATTTATCAGGGTTCAAATCTACATCATATCTATAATGGGATCCCCGCCGATCCATAAAAAGCAGATCCTCAAAGGGGATTTAACGGTGCGCTCCCGTCACACCGTTAAATGCTCTCGAAAGCCGCGTTCCGTCTATTTTTGAATAAAACCACCCGAATACACACTCCCTACGTTACTCCGAGTTAAAAAAAATAGGGAAACGGATTATCCAAAAATAGGGAAACGGCTAGCAGTAACGCATTTTTATTCCGATTTCTGCCCAAGCATGGTGCTTGTTTAAAGACGCTTGAATCTTGCGGTTTATGATTAGAAAAAAATATTTTTCCTATTTTTATAAAAATCGAAAAAAGGGGGTAATATAGGTTCGCCATAATAAAAAGCATGGACGCTTCCCTGTTTTTTTTTCGCAATCATGATTGTCAATGAAATATCAACACCCAATACAGAGAGATTATTTATGGAAATTAGAATGAATAAACACACCAACAAGCAGAAAGGCTTCACCATGATCGAAATAATGGTCGCCTTAGCTATTATGCTTATCGGTGTCGCAGTCATTGCGCCGCTCATGAATGACTACTTTAATTCAAGTAAAGTTAGCAATGAAATTTCAGCAATGCGAGGCTCAATGCAAAACCTTACACGACGTTATCAGCGTGAGCCTATTACTTCTGATGTTGATAACCAAGAAATGATTGAGTCTGGTATGCTGTCGAGCAACTATCGCACAAGTGGTACCGATGTTATCTATAATATTTTTGATGGCATTATTGAGATTAATGGTGTCGATGATAATGGCTACACTTGGGAAAGTTCCGGTATTGATGAAGACGTGTGTTCTGAATTTGCGGAAAGTGCCCGCTCTTTGCCTGTAGATCTTATTCAGATTGGTGGTGAAGATTACCGTTACAGTGAATCAGGAAACAGCGACTTCACTTCTGCTTGCGTTTCTGCGGCAGAATCATCTGAGGGTGACACGGTCACTCTTACCTGGACTCGTGAAGAAAATTAATCGTTACTTGGTGGTTACACAGCGCCAGCTTTATAGCTGGCGCTTTTCTTTTTTTCCGCAATAAGCAGGCACAAAAAAGCCACCCTTCTGGGTGGCTTTTGAGTGTTTTCAGGATGGTGAAAACTAAGTGATAAACAAGGTAAGTAAATTAATAACTTAACTGTTGCTTATTTTGTCATCTAGGAATTTTTTTGTCAAGAATAAAAATGGCAAACCTTGTGTTAAAATAGTACCAGCAAGCCTCTCCTGAGATACCGCATAGCAAAAAGGGATTTTATGAATACTGTATCAAATAAAGCAAAGGGATTTACCCTCATCGAAATGCTCATTGGTTTCGCCATATTTATGGTTATCATGTCGTTTGTTATTCCTTTCATTGCCAGGCAAGTTTTTTTCTTTGATTTGGATCAAGCCTCATTTGAAATTGCCAAGGTTGTTGACGGCGTCGACCGCCGGAATTTTAATGACGGTTTTCTGTTCTCGCTTTGGGATGAAAATGGAGGGGCTACGCCAACGGAGGAAACCTTAACTTGGGACGAGGGGAGCGAGTTTATTACCCTACTTGATGAGTACCTAACGTCGAGTTCAAATCCATGGTGTGGTGTCGACGATGGTTGGAACCCTGCGAACGAAGGGGGACTTCCCGATTTGGGCGATGAAACATCAGTCGAAGACGTTGCTCTGGTCGGCTGTCATTTATTTAGAAATTCCTTACCTTTCAACATCAAATTATCTGCTGCATTAAGCAGCGATCCTGTTTATGACAGTGTTGATAAATTCCGTCTCTACATAAATTTAGAGGACGCACGCTTCGACTTAAATGACGATGGCGAAGTCACAATGACTAAAATGGAAATGTTCAGGGCTTCCCTACGTGATTCGTTTCGGCGAATTCAATATGGGACAGCGAACGTTCTGTACGGAACGCCAGGCTCTTCTCTTGATGACATTGACGATGATGAGTCATTCTCAACACCCTCTGAGTGTGAAGCGGCCCTCGACGGTGGGGGGGAATGTATGATTATCGCGGAGATTGATTACGCAGGCAACACGAACGGCAAATTCAAAACAACTGATAATACGAACTCGCATGTGGATGATGTAACGTTCACTCAAGGGTACGGGGCCGGTAAACAAAAATGTGCCTACTGGAGCAAAGAAAGTGGCACATGGACCGCGGATATTGTCGACTGCGCAATTAAAGCGGGCATTAATGATGATGAAGTCACGTTGGTTTTCGACGGCGCGCAATCAAGCAATTTCCTTTTAACAAGAAAAGTTGCTGACAGTAGCGATGATGGTTTTGTTGAAGTATCTAACCTATGCACCCTGTTCGAACCAGAATACACAGGTGCCACCTCCACTTCACACGCTGATGACAAAATGATACTAACCCCAATAGATGAAGAAAGCCCTTGCGGACTAACTGACACAGGGGATGTTGTCCAGCTAATTTCAGATGAGATTCACGGCGGTATCGCTTACGTGGAAGAAGTCGTTTCGGATGATATTTTTGCACAAAGAGCAACGCTTTACTCAAATACGGACGGAGATGTTGTTTTAAAAGTATGGGACTCAACACACACTGCCCTCGCTTTTACCTTGGATAACAACGGTAACCTTTACACGTCGGGTTCGGTTGATATTGGTGGTGATACCACTGTCGATGGTGACACTGTACTCAATGGGGATTTAACCGTGGACGACAATGTCAGCTTTGCTTTAAGTAACACAAGCAGCGTATTTAATATCGGCCGGATTAATGGGAACGCCGGAATGTCTATCACACGCGACACAGATACCTTCAGAATGCACTCTGATTCAACCGTAACCGAGTTTGTTGCTGGCGACAGTTTGGATGAGGGTGTGATTCTTGAGGATCAAGGGGATGGTAATATAGAAATGCGTCTCAAAGCTGATCATGGTGTCGTTGCGGAAAATGGCACAGACATTCACGCCTCATTCAGCACATTGTTGAATCAAGATTTTAGCTCAAGTGGCATCGACACGGACGACCTTAAATCTGTATCTAAATTGGTTACCGCAGACATGGCAAAATATCTGGATGACACATCATCACCAATACAAATTGTAGGTATAGAAAGGGTCGAAGGTGAATACTTACAACTCACCAAACCAGACTGTTTAGCTTTCATGGATGATGACAACTATTCCAGCGCTGATGCAAACCCTTACCGTTCAATTATTGATGAGGGCGATCTCGGTGATGGTGAAAGTTACGCAAGAATTGTCCTTGTTCCCATGTATATCAAGACTTACAACTCTGCCTTTGGTGATAACCAGGTCTTCTCACAGCACGCTGCGCATTCCTCCGCAACAACGTGGGACATTTACCTCTACCTTTCTGGCGAAGGTGCATTTGGTACTGGGGCAAGGGAAGACGGGGCCGGCGGTTCTCTGGCTATGATTATGTGTGATTACAGTAGCATCAACTTCTCACGACAAACTTTCTAATTGTGCTATTATTGATGGGCAAAGGATTGTGGAGTTATACAAAATGGAAAAAAAGAAAACCTTATTTACAATAGTGATAACGACACTGTTGATGAGTGGTTGCACAGCAACACGAAATGCTAAGCCGATCACCAATGGCGAACTATCGCCTTTCGAACAGAAAATTTACGAAGATAATAAGCGAACAAACGAAATTCTAAGTAACGCTGCTTTACTTAGTAGTAAAAGCCTAGCTACCTTCGTACGTACAGAACAAGCGCTCGCACAAAAAACGCTAACCGCTGAACAAATACGTCAAGCGCGTTGGCAGCGTGACTACATCCCTGTCAACATGGAGCAAATGATGCAGACCGGATGGGGGTATGCCCCAGAGCCGCTCATTGCCTTGGTTGCCAGCACCGCGGGATATCGCGTGATTTACCACAACGAACGTCCTCCGATCACCCGTTCCGTGATCGTTGAAGCTAAGTCAAGAAGACTTGTTGATTACCTCGCTATTATCGACCAGCAAACTGAGGGTTACATTGACGAGATTATCCCTGACGACGGACAGGAAGATAAAGTAATCCACGTTTACTATTCTAAATTCTAACTGAAAGGATTCAGTATGAAGCGCTTATCAATTTTATCCGCAATCATTGCGTTATCTCTATGCACAGCAAATGTGCATGGGCAAGAGGACAAGGATGATGACACCAATTCCGAAAAGTATGACCTTACCAACAAAGAGGAAGCGATTGTTGATACGAGTCTCAATTCTTTTCGCGTAAATGAATTGAAAGAACTTTATAGTGAAACCGCTAAGAAACGGATTATTAACTTTGATCGGGAATACGTAAAAGACGTTGATTACGATCTTCGGTCTACGGTTGACTTCAGCCACCCCTCATTAGGAATGCTAACGACAGAGATCACCGAAAGTGATTTAGAGGCCATACAGGAAATCCAAAAAGAAAGTGAAGCACAAGATATGCGTAACAAAACGATTATGCAGTCGGCCTTCCACTTTGGCTACGCAGCAGCGTATTACAAACGAACTCGCGAAAAGCATGATGAACTGATCTCTCAAGACAAGCTTTATACGCAAACCTTTCCATTCTATATACTCATGGAAGACCATGGACGCGTAAAACCCCCGGTTGTTTTAGAGATCCCTTTTTCTCGTGAGATTGAAGACAAAAGAACTATTCGTGAAACAAAGCGACGCTACCGTATTGCTAAACAGGCAGAAGTCACTCTTCGCCCGCCAACCTATCTCGATTACTTCAACAACCTTCTCACGAAGAAACCGGACTTGCCTAGCGTTTACATGATCCCGCTAAACGACGAAGAGTTGGTTTACTGGCGCAAAGGGATTATGCATGGTTGGGTTGAAGGTAATGAAAAAGCGAACATCGTTATTCAGCAGGATATTCGAACATTGTTTTCTGAATTTATTGGCATGCTTCGATACCACGCTCAAGTCCGGGCCCACATTCTGAACCGGCCTAGCACTAAAAACACACAAGTGGGTACAAACGCGCTTGGTAATGTTATTAACATCGGAGAGTCTGTTTTTGAAATCACTCGGCTACCGGAATTTAATGACGATGATATTCATTGGATTGCCCTACCCGAGGTTGATGACATTTTTAACGACCTAACACAAGAGAGCATCAATGAACTTACGCAAGAAATTGTGGAAAGCGGGGCGTTAAACTAATGGGTTTTTCTCCTGATATCCAAGACCCCACCAGTCTCTTCTTACCTGACAGTATTGAAGAAGAAATCGTTAATGGCATGTCCCCTCAAACCATTAATAAAATTTTTTCATATGGGCGACTATTGAAGGTCTCTGACGTGATATTTCAGGTTGGATTCCCTATCTGGATCAAGATAAACAATTTCGTTTTCCCAATCTCCAAAAGCGAAATTTCTCTCACTGTCATGCAGCAAATCATCGAGGCTCTTTTTAAAGCGCCTGAAGGGGATGATCGCGCCTTCATGGAAGTCATGTCCGGTAAGAACCCAGACATCAGTTACACATTCAAGATAAGCAAAAGTGGCCAACGCGATAAATTCATCAGGTATCGGGTCAATATAACACGAGATGGTGAGAGTGGACTTTCTGCATTTTGTCGTCTGAACAATGAGGTTATCCCTAAACTAGAAGATATCGGACAGAGCCCAGGAGGGGAAATTTACCAAAGCATGTTTCGCATGAAAGGGACGGTTTTGGTTACCGGTGCCGTGGATTCAGGTAAAACAACCCTAGTCTACTCATGTTTAAATCACTTCATACTTTACGATGAACGACCTGCGGTAATTAACACTTATGAAAATCCTATTGAAGGTGATTTACAAACGCCAGCCAAAGAATATTCTGAAGTAGGGAATAAAGTCGTTTGCCAATGTCCTGTGCCTCAAGGTGCAGCCGACTTTAAAGATGGGGTTAAACGTTCTTTGCGTAGAAACGCTGATATCATATTACTGGGAGAAATCCGAACGCCAGATGAAGCGGACTCGTTCGTGGAAGGGGCTAATGCAACCGCAAAGTTAATGATTGCGACGTTACATACCGACAGTATCCCGCTAACGATAGACCGAATGCTCAACTTACTGCGAAAAGACAGCCAAGGTGAAACTCAGGCAATGCTAAATGCCTACCTGAATACCGCGAATATGATTGTTTCTCAAAAATTAATCAACACCATAGATAAAAAACGGGTGGCGGCGTACGAGTGCTTAGTCTTTACGCAAGAAGTCCGGGAAAAACTTAAATCTGTATCAATAGATGAAATAACAGAGACTGTTGCGCAAATTATGAAAAGTAACGGTAACACAATGGTTGATAAGGCCAGAAAATACTACGAGCAAGGGATTATCAGCGAAAAAACGTTCCGTGAATTCGAAAGAGATTTTGGGTACTAGAAAAAGGATTATGTTTGAATGAACAATGAAACCTTAGAGGTAGAGGTCATAGCGAAGCGCCCTGTAGCTGTCGCCTCATATCAAGCTTACATCTTTGGAAACACAAACAACAGTGGTATTGGGATCCCAACGTACATCGTTGCTTCTTTGGCTTGGTATACCCTACTTCCGTTTATGCCATTGCCATTTAAAGTTAAAGTTACAATGCTAGTTTTAGCAACTATTCTAGAAACAGTGATAGTATACGGAATGAGAATCAGGGGAGGGATTTTTGGAGCACTCGCGATAATGAAATACAGTATAACCTCTTCAAAACGAAAGACCGTACGAAATTAACCTTTTTCAGGGATGAAAAAATTAACCGTTTTCAGGGATGAAAAAATGAAAAACACTATTTGTCGCAAAACATTTATCGCTATGGCACTAATGTCTGCGTTCAATTCAACTAACTATGCATTCGCTGACTTGTTGAAAATAAGTGATGACGCAACATTGCTGCAGCAAGAAAATGCCCAGTACTTTAGCCAATCTGGGCTGTCTGGCGAAGAAGCCCAGATTGTCGAAACAGGTGGCGCAATGCTCCCCTTATCCCTAGCTACAAGCCTTATCATCCCAGAAAACTGGGAAATAAAACCTTCAGGTAACTTTGATAATGCAGTTGTTTCTTGGAAAGGCGGGGTTAGCTGGCCTATCATCATTCGAAACATCGCGGAAAACGAAGGGGTTTATGTCACCCTTGATTGGACTAGAAAAATAGCGTCCATATACGTTCCAGGCTCCGGAAAGCAGCAGGAAATAGCCGGGGACAAAGACCTCGATACCCTTGATGATGCTCGCCAAGAGTTCAGAAAGGCGCAACGTGATGAGTTTGAAAGAAAACAGCATTATGAACAGCGCACCCAAGAGCAAAAAACGCAGTTTGAAGCCATTTTAGAACAACAACGCGGCGCTCAAGAGGCAAATCAAGAACTTATCGCCCAGATCAACAAATCAAGAGCGGAGGCTCTTGAACAAAAAGAAGCGTTGCGCACATCTCTTGATGAGCAGCGTGAGAAATATGCTCGGTTGGTAGAAAAGTATTCCGTGATAGACCCTACCCTAACAGGTAAAAACCAGATGGACCCCACTGAGCTCTTTAAAGAGTATCAAGCTGCTTCTGTCTTGCCTTATGAAGACTCGGTCGATTACTTCCTTAAGGGAGGGCATAGCGATCGTATTGAGTACGGGACGAGCGCAACGTACATAGCGCGAGAAGGAAGCGTTCATGAGGTTCTACAGAAATGGGCGGACCAGATCGGCTGGTACGTTGACTATCAAGCTGGAGTCAACCACATCAACCGTTTCGACTTCAAATTAAAAGGGACATTCAGAGAAGTTGGCACACAGTTCATTAAGTATTTCCAAGCGTCAGATCGGCCTTTGAATATCGACTTCTTCCCTAAGTTAAACAAAACCGTGAAAGACCCGAAAACCGGCGAAATCAAAAAATATCATGGGGTAGTCATCGTTAGTGATTTGAACTACAAAATTGGAAGATAAGGATACCAACCAATGACCTTTTTTAATAAAACGAAAATTTCACTAGCTATCGCGGGAGCCATTCTTCTGGGAGGCTGTGCAAACACTCACTCTCCAGATGTTTCTAAAGCTCTCAGTGACGTTGAAAAGGAATTCGAAGGGGGCTATGACGAGCAAGTCAAAAAAATTAGACCTTACCGAAATGAAATCGGGCGGGAACACAATGAAGTTAGCTTTCTTGATGTGAATGACTACGAGATCATCTCGGAAGATGATCGCCGCCTACCCACACAGTTCGACTTGTCCGTGGTGATCGGGGATGATATTGAAGGTGAACCCGACTTGTTCACTCTGGACTCGTTTGCTGCAATGATTTACAAAACTACAGGCATTGTCGTTGATGTGTCTTCCCCTGACTTGAGTGTTTTGTCTAAAAACAAAAAAAAGGAAGGTGCAAGCTTGAATTCTAGTTCAGAGCTAGGTTCACCTACCCTTCGCGCTCAAGGCGTTCGTAGTGACTCTGTGCAAAGTTACAACCCGGCCCAAGATGTTCTGGGTGGTGAAAAATCTAATGACAACGACCGTGATGAGTTGAAGCTGAAGCATTTTGAATATAACGGTGATCTCCGCGGGCTTCTCGATTACGTGTCCATCCTGAATGGTATCAAATGGAAGTATGACGAAGAGACCAAGCGGGCCTACATGTACGCTTACGACACAAAAAGCTTCTTTATTCATGATTTCAGTGATGATATGGAGCTAACTTCTGAAATAACAACCACGACAGATCAAGACACTGACAGTACGTCTGGGGGAAGCTCTAAGACAACCACACGAAGCTCTGACTTGAAGTCTTGGGATAATATCAAAGATGACGTAGAAAACATGCTTACGGATGGCGTGGGGCGTGCTGGGTTTGATCGTAAGTACGGATTAATTACCGTAACTGATAGTGACTTTGTTTTGAACCGCGTGAAAAATTACGTTGATAAAAAGAACCAAGCCTTTGGCAGAACGGTCATTCTTGACATTCAATTTATTCAGTTCACCTATTCTGAGGGTGATGACAAGTCCATCAGCCAAGCATCCCTAAATGACAGCCTAGAAAGCAATATCCTAGGTTCGTTCGATCTGGATCTAGGTACAGGCCCAATGGCAGCCGACATTAGTGGCAATTTGAGTACACTTCAAGAAATGATGTCGGGGAACTTCTTAACTCTAGCCACAGAGTCTCAAGAAATCTTATTGGGAATGCTGAATAGCATTGGTACCGCTAAAACATCATTTAAAACCCAAGTTGAAATATTAAATAACGACAGTATCTCTGACCAGAAAGTGACAAATCAAGAATACATTGACTCCATCGAACGCTCAACATATGGCGATGATGATGACAGTGATAGTTATAGCACAGAAAAAGGGGTTGCTGTTGACGGTGTCAATTTGACTGCCCGGGTTCGTATTGTAGGGGATGAGATCTTGCTTAACTATACGATTAGCAGCTCTGACTTCTACGGGCTGGATGATGCCGGTTTAAGCAGTGGGCTGGAAGGGATCAGCCTCAAGAATGAAGGGTCGCTTAACCTTGACCAGACTGTCACATTGAAAAACGGGATTCCGAAAATAGTGAAATTCACGCACGAAAACGACGAAACCGTGGATAGCCAGGGTCTGTTTAGTCATATGACTTGGTTCTTGGGTGGGAATGAAGACCTCGACGTATCCAAAAGTGCAACCATTGTTACTGTTACGGCATATTACGACAACTAAGCAGAGGACCAAGGATGGATACTTCTCCTAAATACCCTGACGACACGCTACTTATTGGTGGAAAACCGTTTTTAGTTTCCACCAATTGGAACACGGTTGAAAAGTACAATCGGCTAATATTCCCCCTCCAGCTCCGCGCGAAAGCGTCGGAGCTGGGGAGGCATTATGCGGTCGTCAACAGAAGTGACAAGAAGGCGAATCACCAGTATGGGCAATATGCGCTGTTACGGGTCGGTTCTGGCCAGTTGCTCTCCCCCTCACTTGATCTCGTTGCCGCCCGTCATGCCCAAGAGTGGGTTACGGCACACTTTGAGGCTAATACTGGAAAGGTAGATAGGAACGAATCTGACCTTAACAGCACGAAGATACTGATTACAACAGTCGACAATAAAGGCTCCTCTTTTGCCCCGGCCGAGTATGTTGTGTCAATGATTTCACCGCAAGGCGAAATTGCTTATATTGATAGCGGACGCAGCCTCAGAACGTTTGATAGTATTGATCTTGCTGACTTATTGGAAACCGAATTTCAGTTAGATGAAAATATTACTCTCCTTGTCATTGAAGATGATAGCGAAGCGATTAATTTTGCGCATAGTGTATTACATGGTCAGCAGCTCGAAATCGAGAAAAAATTAGCCATAGTAAAACGCGAAGCCTTCGACAGTGCTGCATTGAACAGTGATTTTTTGCCCACCAGAGTTTACAGACCGTCGAAGATAAAGATAAAAAAGGTAGGTTTTTTTGCGGCGGCCGGCGCTTTGCTTACGGCTGGGTGGCTCGGATTTTCTTTCCTCAATCAACTTGATGCGGAAGAATACTTTACGGACAGTGCATCTTGGGGAGACATTCAGGAAGCGCGCGAATATTACAAGGGCGTTTCTGCTACGTTGGATCCAAACTCATCATATTGGGACGACCGCACATATCGCAACGATGTCCTTGATGCGTTTCTGGATTCCCTATCAGACAATTTGTATACGCCTGAAGAAGTTACGTACATCATGCGGTATATCAATATGACACTCCCTCTGTATGCGTCAGAATGGGAACTTTCGTCATTGGAATATGCACATAACAATTTTATTGCAACATACAAGCGGCTGCCTAAAGGCAAAGGTGTCTTCTTTATGCTTGACGAAGACATCCACCAAATTGATATTAACGACGACGGTTTTCATGCCGAGCCTCTATCGTTAGGGGATAGGGCTGATACTCGACAATACTCCATTATTCCTGCTATCAATTTGCAACGACAATCTGAGTTTTCGCAAATGAGGCATACTCTCCAACAAGAAAATGCCGCGGCTAAAAAGCTGTCGACTGTTGCTGACACAGCATCAAAAGAAGCTTCTGAACTTGCTAGGTATCAGCGCCAATACGAAAACCTTGGTTTCTTCAGTAAATGGTTCATGCTAGAAGGTGATTCGTTGTTTAAGGAAGCCAAAGCTGTCCAGGAAGGCCCTTATAATCGAGCACTGAAAGATGCGGACGCAGCTAAATCAGCGTTTATGAATACCCAAACTCTCAATCTGGAAAACGAATTGATCATTGGTAACAAGTATGACTTTGTCACTATGATGCAGCTAGACAGCTTTTTCGCGTGGACGTTTCCCGAACCGACAAAATCCTTCCCAGACGCTAACTTGATCGAAGAGAAGAATAAAAAAGACAAAAAGAAAAAGAAGAAAAAGAAGGAAGTAGCGGTACCTGTTCGCTATGGGCCAGCAATTATTAGTTATGCCGTTTCAATCAGCACGCAAGAATCACAGAATGAAGAGGGTAAAGCTAATTCTTACGGAATCTCTGATATGATACGTCTTGGAGATATGCTCAACAAACCCTTTGTTCATGTGGATTATGTGAATTACGACAAAATCAACGAACAATGGGAAATGAAAGTGCATTTCTTTACTAAAACACAAGATTATGAAGAAAAAGTGTCCCAGTTCACCAACAAGGATGTGTAAAAATGAACACCTTTAAACTCACATGTGTTGCTGCGTTCATCTGCGGGGTCGTTTCCGGTAACGTTTTTGCGGCATCAAAAAACGACAATCTTTCTGAGCAAGAAGAAAAAGAAAAGCAAGCAAGTCTTAATATTGATGGCGTCAACACCGTTGCTACACCAGAATTGATCAAGCGTTCTGACGCCGAAGGGCTAATCCGAGATCGGCTAAGAACGGAAAAGGATATCGATGGCATGCGTATTGACGATGCCGATAACAAAACCATCTTAGCAAAAAAAGAGCGTGAATTACTCATTACCAAATTCATCAATGAGAATGTTCCGATTCATGTTATTGCTATGGGCGAGAATGCGATAAACGCCTACTTGATGGAGCACTTTTTACTACCGGAAACAGGGGATTCTGGCTCTGAACCAATGGTTGTTTGGGAGAGCTCAAGCAACGTGCTTTCTGTTCCAGCCACCCCGCCAGATGCCTGGACTCCGGAAGTTGTCACGATTAAAAAGCCTGTTGTGGAAGCGCCTAAGCCAGACAACACCATTGAAGAAGTTAAAGAAGTCAAAGACAAGGCATTCAAAGTCACCGATGAAGATCAGAAGAAAGCTCTGGCAATCTTCGGTATGAACCAGGGGGATCTTGATGCCCTTTTTGATGGTAGCGTGAAAGCCGAAAAAAAAGCTAAAGCTGATATTAATTCAAATGATATCAATGTTTTAATCTCAGACATTGAAATAAAACACTTAATCATCATAGGTGACACAAAATACATCGACACTAAGCTGACGTTTGACGTTCTGCGTAATGGGCAGAGTCGAAAGATTATCGTCAACAAATCTGGCTTGAAACCCGGTGCGATATTCAGCGTTGAAAAAGAACGTTTCGAGTTGGTTTCGATAGATGAAAACCAAGTGGTTTTTGAAAACATCGATAAAAGACAGACGTTCACTTCACCCGTTGGCTAATTTGAGTCATTTTCACAAATCATATTTTTAATAATTTAGGGGTCCAAGGATGGATGAAAGAAATAAAGGACTGGCTCGCAACAATAAATTGATCATTCGACGTAACCAATTACCAATGAACATCCGATTCGCGGGCGAGTTTTACGGTAGTGGTGAAGCTGAGGTGGATGGCGATCATGTATTGAGCAAAAAAGAACGTGAATACATGTTTGTGTTCAGTGACGCTGATGTCTTAGAAGTTAATGAGCCCGAACTACATATTCTCGTTTTTCTTGAAGAAAAAAGTGACAATGTGCCTCTCTCCGCGAAAGATAAATTAAGAACGATTCTTAAGCACCTCAAGCAAGGGGCCACTGGAAAATCTAATACTCGCTATAAAACAAGCATATTGTCATACTCTAAATCCCATGAAATTAGAGAAGAGCTCCAAGAGAAGCTACGTGAGCGCGAACAAGCTATTAGCGAAGATATTGCTGTAAATAAAGACAGAGGCCGTGAGGCAGAAAACAACAAAAACGGCAAACGGTATCTCGCTATGGCCGATAACTACTTGAAAGAAGCCATGGAGTACGGTGCATCCGACTTTCACATTGAGGCTGACGCTAGCCGCGCATTTGTTCGATTACGCATACACAAGCAGTTAATCGACATTGACGAAATAACTCATCACGAAGCTGCGCAGTTAGGCGTGACGTTCTACAGTGAATTTACCCGTGGCCGTGGTGAGGGTCAGGTTAAAGGGATTGCCGAGGGCACATATCACGAAAGTTCAATTCTTGATGCTGAGTTTTCCCGCAAAATAGGCGGGAATATATCACTCAAAGCCCGGATGGTTAACATTGGTCTAAATCATAGCGACTCGTTCAATATTGTGCTTCGATTAATAGACAAGACAAAAACGTCCGAAGCCATCCCTTTTGAAAAACTTAATTTTTCACGGACCATTTGCCGGAAACTACGGATCCTAGATACAGCAAGCAAGGGAGCTATTCTTGTTGTTGGCGTTACGGGGTCGGGCAAAACAACCACTTTGCAAAATATGATTCAGCACGAACGGGATCGCACCGGGAATACTCGGAAAATCTATTCCATAGAGCAGCCTGTAGAAACACACATTGATCGCGTCGTTCAAATCAACGCGACTAGCGACGAATCTAAAGACGTTTCCGCTGACAAAAACTTTTCTTTTGACAATATAAACAGAAGCTTAATGCGGGGGGATCCTGATAGCATTATGTATGGTGAAATCCGTGATGTGAGTACTGCCATAGCTCTACAAATGGGAGCGAATTCAGGGCATCTCGTTTATGGAACAATGCACGTCAAGTCTGCAATTGACGCATTCCCTCGACTTGAGTCCTTCGGCTTATCCAGAGAAATCATTGCGCGGAATGGCTTTTTGGTTATGATAATGTGTCTGCATCTCCTACCACTATTATGCCCTCATTGCTCGATTCCATACAAAGACAAAAACTCGGTTCCTGAGCGCTATAGCGAGTTCGACGCTATTGCTAACTACCGGAAAAAAAGAGATAAACGCAATATCATGCGAGATGTTATTGCTACGCAGAAATCAATTAAACCCGGTGACTCTCTGCTTCGAGAACTGCAATGTAAGAGTTTGATTGATTCGCAAGACGTTTTTGAATTACAACAAAAAATCAAACTCATGAATGAGGGCCGAGACAATGTTGAATTTATCGAAAGAGTGGAAACGGTCATTCGGGGAAGCATGATGCCGCGAGAAGAAACAAATGTTCGATTCAAAGGCCCAGGGTGTGACCAGTGCTTCAATGGTACCGTTGGCGTTGTGCCCGTTGGCGAAATCATTATTCCAGACGAAACGTTTCTCTCTTTTGTTCGTGAGGGACGACTTTCGCGTGCTGAATTATATTGGAAATCAAATCTCGACGGGATAACCATTACGCAAGATAGCTATGAAAAAATCGTATCAGGAATGATCGATCCAAGAGATGCCGAAACCGAATTGCCAGAGCTTCTGGGGAGTTAATAGATGGACATTTTAGACGTAGTTGCCGACTTCGCAAATAAACTCAGTAATCTTGGTGAGGCGGCAAGTAAAGATACGATTAGAAAGAAGCCCGCAATCCGCAAACGGTTCTATATGCTCGTAAAGGATTACCTGTCATCATCGGGTACAAAACCACTCAATGATTTCTTTGAATGGTATATTACACAGCTTGATAAAAGAATGGAGATTGCCCCTCAATGGCAAAACGTTTGGTATCGTCTCACCCGCAGCAAAAACAGCTCAAACCTTCGCTCTTTTTTGGAGGCGTGCCACCGCTCCGACAATCCGGATTTTAAAGAAAAAATCAAAGATTGGATCCCACAGGACGAGTATATGATTCTGGCCAGCCAACAGAAATCCGATATTACTGAAGGCTTGTTGATAGTTATTGATATCTGTGAAGAAAAAGAAAACACAGGGAAACAAGCGGTAAAGATTTTCTTTGCCGCTCTACCCAGTTTGGTTACTGCCGCAGCAATGCACACCGTACTTTACAAATTTGTGTATCCTGTTTTTGTTCGAATTGACGCAAGGGACACTTGGGATATTATGAACGCTGGGCAAAAAGTGTACTTTATGTACAATTGGTTAAGCGCCTATTCCATTCCCCTCTTTATAATCTTGGCCATCTTAACTAAGTTGCTATTCATCTCCGTCAGGAACTGGAGCAAGCGAGGTATGTTCTTCCGGGAAAATTACATTGACTGTATCCCGCCCTACTCCTTATCAAAATTAAAGGCGCAATATAATATTGTTTCTCTCACTTACAACTACTTACGGTGTGGATTGTCTGACTTTGATGCTATTTCCGAGGTCAAAAATGGAAGCGATAAATATACAGCCTATCAGGTGGGAAAGATAACAAACCAGGTGAATGTAAAAACAACCGACGCTTTTAATACGTTATTTATGGGAGATTACGGATGTGATATCGCTGAGCGTGGTCAGTATGTCAACCTCCAAGAATCGCTAAAAGAGCTTATGGGCGGCATGAAGGAACGGTATGTCGAGCGGGTTAATGTATTTAACAAGATCTTATTTACCTACTTCTTAAATATCGTCGTGTATGGGTCCATTGCCGCATCCATCGTTCCACTTATCTTTGCTATTGGTAGTATGTTACCGGATAAAGTCTTATAAAAAACGGGGCTGCTTGAATATTAAAATTGGTTCCTGAAAAGATATTATA
The DNA here is from genome assembly GCF_036697315.1 of Alteromonas sp. 14N.309.X.WAT.G.H12. Taxonomy (NCBI): domain Bacteria; kingdom Pseudomonadati; phylum Pseudomonadota; class Gammaproteobacteria; order Alteromonadales; family Alteromonadaceae; genus Alteromonas; species Alteromonas sp. 14N.309.X.WAT.G.H12. The sequence goes on along the minus strand of NZ_JBAHZB010000001.1, from coordinate 38,972 downwards.
TTTGGTTTGAAACTCTCGTATAGCTTTTGTTTTACGCAGAGGAAATGTATCAAGTTACCTTTAGAATAGAGACTACTCATCGCCTGATAGGGCGATGTTTCTTATTTCGTTAGCTTGCATAAAATAACCACAGAAGGTGGTGGAAATAATTTTTACATTGCATCTAATTGGGATCAGGAACTGGCTGATGAAATAGCGTCTTATGCTAAGTAGGCGTTGTTGCGTAGTACGAGATCCCACAAGTTGGCTTACGGGGCTTACAGGGTGTTATGGTCGACAAAATGGCATTAAATAATAGAACAGGCACATGTTGTTATTAAGCGCGTTCTAGAACATCTTTGATGTGCTGTAAGTTGGTTTTTATCCACATCTTGTCTATTGCCCCCCAGGATTCCACTTTATAGCATGCGTTTTTCGTTCCACCCCTACTTTCTATAATAACGTCCAAGTCCGACAATGCCTTTAACGTCTCCTGAAGAGCCCTCCTGTGCATTTCTGTGGCTTCGAGCAGTGCAGGCAAGGTGTTGCTGCCTGAGTCAATCAAGAAGGCTACATAGAGCCTCCTGTAATAGCTTACTTTCGTTTTACTGTAGTTAACAGTCATCGTATAAATCGTCTTCTTTTCTCAAAGCACCCATAACTACTTTTTACAAGGCCAACTGTGACTATCATATATTGGCCCAAGCTTAACGCAAGCATCACGGGAGGTCTTGCGAAGAATGTTTAATCATTCATTATTCATCAACACGAAATTCTTACCTTAAGACTTAATCACTTAGCGAGTACACAGTGCTCTCTATCGCCACTCTTGCAGCATCCAACTGTCGAGCCCTTTCTTTTTGTTTCATAATAAGCAGCCTTAGTTGGTTCTGTAAGGCCATTTGTTTTTGAAGTTCTAATAACTTTCCATTTTCAGAGGCTGATGCAATAATTCTTTGATGGTCAGGCAGCTTCGAACGCTCAATAGCATAATTAATAGCATCAAGCTGACTAACAACCAGTCCGACTTTGTTAATTGGCTCACGTACCTGTGCGACACTTAGCATGTAATCGGTCGAGAGACTTATGACTGAGAGTGCCTGTTTGTAAAACCCAACAAATTGCGTTTTTGAAGACGTTTCTTCTTCTCGGGAAGTTGGCGATGTCATGTAAAGAGTGCCGGTTAGGTTCTTTATATACTGGTAAGCAGCCAAGGATTCTACTGCCGAGTATGTGTACATGGTTTGATAGTCATCTGACGTCCCGCCGTTTTCTTCTCCTCGATACCCTGTAGGATACATAAACACATAGGCATCCATATCCGCATTTGGAGCCACTGAAGGCTCGTCACACATGCCCATTAGGGAGTCGTCCTCAGAGCAAAATACTTCATAATGGAAATCAACACTTTGTTTGGCTGCAGCACTAATACTCGACACAGCCTGAATATTGCTAACAATTTTCGTGCTCCGCCGGCTTTTAAGTTCCTTGCTTTCATTGATGATTTCTTCGCTGTACAGTTGCTGCTGCATCTTGGCAGCGCTGCACATCTGTTTTACGAACTGGTAAGTTGGAGAGTCTTGGTCGATCACTCTCGATTCACCCTCGTCAGGCTCCATCATTGACGAATCCCCAGGAAACAGCATGTTTTCGAGCTGTTCTTTCTGCGCGTTAAGCTCCATCTCATACGCCATCTTAAGTTCTTGGTATTGACGATCTATTTCAATGAGGTTTGATTGCTTTGCTTGAGATATTTTAATCAATTCAGACGTGATGGTATTGAAGGCACTGCTTATTGCTTCTGATTGGATCACAGTAGCAGAATTTACTGCGGCCGCCACCACCGCATTCATGCCCGTATCAAAAGAGGTTTCAGCCTGCTCTATCGGCAATAACGCCGCCGGCATAAAACTGGTGACCGGCAATGGTGATAATGTGGGACAGTTCGCATAGGTTATCACCGTGGCGCTTGCTGTTAACGTAGGTATCCAAAACGCGGTAACCAGGCCAAGAATAGTAAGTGCTTTCTTTAACATCATTTATTCCCCTGACGCAGCTCTTTCATTAACGACACAACAGCGGGGGAATTAGCATATTGTGCATTAGAAATTGCCTTTAAAGATAGTGTCTGTTCTGTAATAAGGTACTCTTTCATTAGCATTTCGTTTTGTAAAGAGACTGATGCCAACACTTTTTCTAACGCGTCCGCACCAGAGGGATCCGCAACAAAATCATTGCCAGAGTTAGGCGAGTCCCCATTTTGAGCTGAGACTTGCGTTGTTGCGGCCTGCTGTTTGACACGATCCTGAAGGATGTCAAGCGGTCCCGCCCCCAAAACACTTTCCTTATTGTCAGAACTCTCCGTATTGATTTCGAAACGGTCAACACCATCAAACTCGCCCTCTTCGATCATCGTTCGCATTTTTTCACCGACACGTTCGAACATGGACTCATTCAAAGCCAATCTCACCATACTTAACGCTGACGCACGACTCATCATTCTTGATTGGTACTCTGCGTTCGACGCCTTACGTCTATCCGAAGCATCAAGCGCTGGTACCAAATCCGCACCTACCAAGTTGTTAATAAAATCCATAGATGCCTTTACTTGATTGGCATTTCTGTATGTGTTCACCAAGTCGACAGCACGTTGATTCGGGTTATCAATCAAATCATCACGATCTAAAGACTGAGCCCTAACCTCGTCTTGAACATCATCATCGAGATCATCGATGTAACCATGTGAGGATGCGGCTGTTGGTGCATTGAAATTGGTCGCCGAAACGTCCCCGTTGGGAATGATATTACCAATAACGATTGATTCTTGGTAATCTTCAGCCGACAGGTCGTCACCACACAACCCTGCTTTGTATTGAGCGGGTGAACACGACAATACCTGCTGACTTGCCATACGGCGTGTTACAGACCCAGATACGTCTGTTGTCTCCATTGCTGTCTTGCTTTCTTGTTCGGCGACTTCTGCTGAGGCAACGCGAGATTTATTCTGTCGTTCTTTCTCTATTAATTTCCTTTTGTTCGCAGAACATTGCTTAAATAACGCCGATAATTTCTGTCCAGGGTAAATGCGCTTTGCAATGGAGCAATTCCCAGTTTCTGACGTATCGCTAGTATCACAAACACCCTCTGACGCCTTGATTGGGACAGGCACATAACCAAGTTCATCATCTTTATCAAAAGTCTCTTTGAGAAGAAGGATAATTTCAGGGACCGTTTTGGACGATTGACTTGAGAGCGTATCAAGGATCAACTGGAACTCTTCTTTCGTGTCATCCGAAGAAACAATGGCTGTATTTGCACGAAAGGCGTTCTCAACCATTTGACTCTTGTGCGCCATTTCGCGATCCGCCATCGCCTTTTCGACTTTAAGCTTTTGGTTAATCTCAATTTGTGAGAGTTCAGCTTGTGCTGACACCACTGTTTGCGCACCTGTCGAAAGCGAACTGGCATTCGCAGTTGCCATATCAACGAGTGCCTGGGCGGTTTCATTTGTGGTGGTGGTGATGGTCTGTGTGAAAGTGATTAACTCTTCGTCCGCATTAGATCCCGAAATGGTTGATGCTTGTGCGGTTGTGGTACAAGGCACAATTGGCGGGCAATACGCAAAAACAGAGGATGATGCGAGCAGGAACGCGGCCCCTAAACTTAATTTAGATAACTTTTTGAAGTGCTTCATTCTTCTTCCCTGATGATTATGAATGCATACTAACTATACTGACATGAAAAAAATCATTTACGCTTTGCTAAGATTGATTTTGTAACATTGTTCATCGCAATGAAATTGGCCGATATAGGCTCAACAAGGACTTGCAGTATTTCGCTTGGCGACGCCAAATATCGTTCAAGACTTTTTTGGTTCTTGACAAGCTTATGATTAAAATCATGAACCGATGTCGTGATGATTTCCGATGCAAGGAATAAGGTGTTGGAGTAGAACATAATATCGTCCGGTTGTTTCTTAGCTGTAACCTTTTCCACCATTTTGAAAAGCAATTCAAAAAGGAAACGAGAAGCATCTACGTTCAGATCGACGATAGTATCAACTCCTGTAATGTGCCCGCTGGTCCTCAGTGAGGTATGAAACAACCAGACCGGCATAAACATCCTGGACAAACTTCCTATTACGTAGCCTTGAATATCCATCTCCAATTTAGTCCGTTCCACCTCTGATATTCGGGCGTGACGTTCAGAAACATCCTTGATTGCTTCTGCACAAAACGAGGTCAAAAAAGGAGCGCACTCATCAAAAACATCTTTAATTTCGCTTTCCATCAACTGAAGGGAGGTCATATTAAACATAACAACACTATTACGGAGGGATTTCGCCAACGTCAGGAATAACTTGTCTGAAATTAATGAGGTGTCCGTAAAATTATGCCGTTCTGACAGGGATTCCACGATTTTCCCTCCCGTTTCGACAACGCATTTAAGCAGATCTGGAAGAGAAACATGGGCAATACTTTCGGTGTTATGGTTTATCTCCAACGCTTCAATAAGCGGCATCAGAATGTTGGCTACCTTATGGGCATTCACCATCTGGCTCATATACTTTAAATGTTCACTTTTTTCATCCATTAGACACTTCTCCCTGCATTAGCGGATAACCCACCCGCTTTTTTAGAGTCACTTAAAGTGGGCACAATTTTGTCCCATCTAGCGCTATCTTCATACCTTTCATGGGGCACATAACTTTCGTGAGTACGATAAAGGTCATAATCCAACCCCCGGAATGCTTCTTTTACTTGGGGCATTAACGTCCTAAACCCATTCTCTTTTTCTGTCTGGAAATGGTCCCAGCACCCAACAACCTCAACAAAGGAGCTCGTTCTTCCGCACTGACTCAGGACATACCAAAGTTCTCTGTCGATAATTTTTACCCACTTCATTTCGGCTGACGCCAATATTCCAAAAGTCCAACTCCTTTCCAATAGAGAAAACAATACCGTTTTCTCATAGGCATGTGTCAGCAAAGCATCACGGACCAAGCGCTTGCCCTTTTCATACATATCCTTTTCCGAATCAAGTTCTTCAAACGACGAAACCAGAGGGTCGTAAGGGTCCTCAAACTCTGTGTCTACAAAGTAAGGGGTCTCGAATGCGTCCTTGTATGTGTTTAAGATATCATTCACGTCCTTCTCAATAGAATTCCATAAGGCTTCCTTTTTTTTCCTTTTCATATCCCCATTCACCTCATAGTAATCAAGAAGTTTTCGGTTCATTAAGCGTGACGTTCTCACTTGGCCAAATATGTGGGGAACTAAAACGGCAAGTATGCAGCGGAAATTCATATCGAGACTGTCCAGCCCTGTCCATAAAGGCCCCACGTTTTGTTTAAGGACGGGGAACGCTCTATCTCTAACCAGGGTGAACTGAGATTTCTGAGCCCGAGTAAAAATCTTTCGAACTTTTTTCGTGACTATCTTCTGGGTCAAATTATGCTCTCGAATCCAGGTTAAAGGCAGTTTTGCTAACGCATACCACCCACTGTCTAAATCCGGGTCGTTAATCATCTTATCCATGATATTCACGACAGGTTTGATATAAGGCCATACTTCTTTCTGGGAGGAAGTGTATGAAGACAGCACTGACCCCTTGTTACCGGCAAGCCATAACGCCAATTTACTCCTTCTCCCTGGCAAAGGGATGGGGCTCGTCTTACGATGTATTTCTTTGTAAGAAACAAGGCATAATATCAACGCTGGAATTGGCCAAAGCAAACTGATCGTTACGGTGTTAATGTCTTCTTGCCGATCAAGGCCGACGCCAGAAACATAGTACGTTGCATAATCATCATGATGCAGAACTAAATGATTGTGAATTACTGAAATTAATTTAGCTTCATCCGCCCAGAAAAAAACATATCCTGAGTACTCAACTGGAATAATAGCTAAAACTTTGTATGTGTATAAGTTAAAGTAGTACCATGGGTATTGGTAAAAATAAATGAAACAAAATACGCAAGCAAGGCCGAACCCTATCGCCAAAACAAAGAGCTCGAATTCAGCCCTCTTCCCACCTTCACTATCCATATGAACTTCCTTTTATTTACCCATCACCGTAGTGTTCGATGCGCTTTCCTAGCCACTACTGAATCTTTATGAGGAACCGCGTTCCCCACGATGTGGAACGCATCCCTCAGCCCTGGATTTAACCGCTTCTCCTAGGGCACTGCCAAACATGTCATGCTTGTACTACCATATGGCACTCCGCAACACTCACCGTTAACGTACTCCCACCCTTCATACCCATAACCGTCGTAAATACCACAAATCCCACTGCTCGTCGACGCGTCTTCATTTTCCGTGGTTTCCGTCTCCGTTTTGGTTTGCGATTCACTGATCGTACAATCAACTACCGTCTTTGGTGCTAAGTTGTAATAACTCTCCCAGCAGCGCTCACTAATGAAGGTGGTCACACAAACCGTTTCATTTCCTGAGTCGGTACAGTCTGCATCACCATCCTGTTCCCAGTCGCCCCAGTCACCCCAACCCTCACCGGTCATTGTACGAGGTGCTGCAACGGTCTCCGTTTTGGTGTTCCTTTCACTTGTGCTCGTGATTTCACGTTCTGGATCCATGTCGTAAAGTTCGTAAAGGTAACGGTATTGTTCATAATAGACGGTGCAAGTCGTGTTGTAACAGATACGGTTATATTCTTCCCAGTCACCCCAGTCACCCCACTCACTTCCGATATAGTCCCGAACGGCCTCCCCTGTACCTGAAACACTGGCCTGTGTCATTTCTGTATCGGTTTTGTAGTCATATTCCGTGTCGTATTTCGTCTCACTGCCATCGTTCCAGACGTAATATACATCGCGTGAATTTACATATGAAATGGTGCACGTTGTTGTTTGCGTAAATGATTCGTCCGGTTGGTAATCGTCCGAATCTGGAGAGGTGCTACAGGAGCGACTCTCCTCGGTCCATCCGATCCAATCCCCCTCATCCGTCCCTGTGATATAGGTACACGTTGGCGTGGAATACTGCTGGTAGGCACCGTCTACACACTGAAGTGTGGCGGTACCTGAAATTGAGCTGTCGTACGCGTAGGATGTCGATGCGGAATGGTTAACGCTGATCGTATCGCCATTATTGTTGGCGGTGACGGTTGCCTCGCAATACGCGCCCCACGTTACGGTTTGACTGGAGCAGTCCATTTCGCACGAACTTGGAGTCACCACCAGCTCACCGTTTTGGCAAACATAACTAGCGCTTCCTGATGTGTTCGCGGTTGTCGATGTGATACTACCTGATGTACCATTGGGTATATCACCCGGGTCGGCTCTGCACAAATCCGTCTTGTCTTCGCCGGAGTTCGAATACCCATCACCCCATACAGCCTCAGACGTGCAATCAAGTAGACAGGCCCCACTCTCCTGAACCCAGTTCCCAGTATAGCCGTCACATTTAAAGGTTGATGTCCCGGTGTTTGTTATACTGGTGTATAGCGTGACGACCTCATTGTGTGAGTAATTCCCTGCTGGGATCGTGTTTGCACAACTCTGACTGCCCTCGGAATCCTCCCAACCAACGGTGACATTCCCGGTGCACGTTTTATAGCACGTAGAATCACCCGAACTTAACACTGACTTACTGCCGTCATTACATAAAACATCAACGGAGCCATTAGTGGCGCTGTCGAAAAAGTCATAATGCGACTCTTGGCCCGAATAGTTCTCTTCAACATCAATCTCGCACGTATTGCCGGTTACGCTATCAGTAAAAGAAAAAGTTCCGCTCTCGCAATTCTCACAATCCAACAAGGTCTCCTCTGAACAAAGATCCCTATAAAATTCACCATAAAGTTCAATTTTAGAATAAAGGCTATCTTCATCTACAACATCACCAATACATTCACTGTTCTCACAACCATCAATAATTTCTGTACCCACATATCCCGAACAGCTCGCTTCAATATCGTAAATACCATCCGTCTCTGTGGTTGATCTAAGGATGTCGTATGAATCAAGTGTTTCGTAGTTGTTTTGAACGCATAAACGCGAAAGGACAATGGCTTCTCCTTGGGTGGCGTAATAAGTGCTCGGAATTTGCCCTGTCACGGTTGCAGTATCACAACTTTCGATGGTAACGACCGAATTAGTTTCCGTGTCTTCAGTTGAGCAGGATGCAGTTAAGGGGTCAGAGTCGCTTAGCTCATAAGTGGTACAGATAGCCTCCACTGAATAATATTCCGCATTACCGGTGCCAGGCAGTGCCTCGCTTGTACTCACGATCTCCTGAACATTTTCAAAACCGAGAGGTTCACAAAGGTTTTCCTGCACATCCGTTGTTGTTATATAGTCGCCAGCCTCTACCGCTATATAACCGTCATCTCCGGTAGATACGTAGGCCGTATCACAATCAACAACTTGTCCGAGCGTTGGCTCCGGATTTGATTCAACATCTGCATCGCACGATGTCTGGTCTCCTTTACAAAGGACTACCGCATCATAAAGGTCAGCCGTGTAGCCTGTTTTCGTTTTCCTTTGGTCT